>DATMSN010000096.1:0-2060 GCA_035565375.1 Duganella sp.
GTGGTGGCGCTCACGCCGGTGCTGGTGGCGCTGCTGCCGCGCGCCACCGCGCTGCACCTGTTCGCCCACGCGCCGTCGGTGGCCAACCAGATGCTGCGCTTCCTGGCCAACAAGGTCCAGCGCGACTCGGAGTT
Organism: Duganella sp.; assembly: GCA_035565375.1. GTDB lineage: Bacteria > Pseudomonadota > Gammaproteobacteria > Burkholderiales > Burkholderiaceae_D > Rugamonas. The sequence continues at coordinate 135 of DATMSN010000096.1, forward strand.
CCGCGCCCTGCTGAGCATCCACAACACCGCGCGCCGCATCTACACCTACCTCGACCTGCTGACCGAGAAGAAGGACGGCGACCTGCACGTGGTGGAGAACCTGCCGACCCACCAGGACATCGCCAACATGATCAACACCAGCCGCGAGACCGTCACCCGCACGCTGCTCATGCTGGCCCAGCAGGGCATCATCGAGAAGGGCGCGCACCGCCTGATCATCGTCAAGCCGGAGGCGCTGCAAAAGCTGGTGCAGGGCTAGGCGCGCGCCACTGGCGGGGGCGCCGATCCATGCTATACTTCGCGCTTTTTTCAGCCCCCCTTTATGCCGTCAACCACGTCCGCGCCGCGCGCCGCCGCCCGCCCGGAGGCCCGATGATCTCCCGCTCCATGCTGCTGGGCCTGTGGCGCTACCGCGGCTTCATCGGCGGCAGCGTCAAGCGCGAATTCCAGGGCAAGTACCGCAACTCGCTGCTCGGCGCGGCCTGGACCGTGCTCAACCCGCTGGCCATGATCGTGGTCTACACGGTGATCTTCTCGCAGGTGATGGGCAACCGCCTGGCCGGCGCCAGCTCGGTGTTCGGCTACAGCATCTACCTGTGCGCCGGCGTGCTCACGTGGGGCCTGTTCGCCGAGATCACCGGCCGCGGCCAGGCGGTGTTCATCGAGAACGCCAACCTGATCAAGAAGCTGCAGTTCCCGCGCCTGTGCCTGCCCGTCATCGTCGCGCTCAACGCGCTGGTCAACTTCGGCATCATCTTCGGCCTGTTCACCGTGTTCCTGCTAGTGTCGGGCAACTTCCCCGGCTGGCCGTTCCTGGCGCTGGCGCCGGTGCTGGCGGTGATGATCCTGTTCGCCATCGGCCTGGGCATGATACTGGGCGTGCTCAACGTGTTCTTCCGCGACGTCGGCCAGTTCTTCAACATCGTGCTGCAGTTCTGGTTCTGGTTCACGCCCATCGTCTACACGCCGGCGGCGCTGTCCGAGCCGGTGCGCGCGCTGCTGCGCCTCAATCCGATGGCGGCCGTCACCGGCGCCTTCCAGGCCATCCTGGTCAACGGCCAATGGCCGCGCTGGGACAGCCTGCTGCCGGTGTGCGCGCTGGCGCTGCTGTGCTGCGCGCTGGGGCTGCAACTGTTCCGCAAACGCGCGGGGGAAATGGTGGACGAACTCTGATGGGCCATATCAACGTCAGCAACCTGGGCAAGGCCTACAAACACTACACTAGCCGCTGGGGCCGCCTGGCCGAATGGCTGCTGCCGCGCGCCGCGCCGCGCCACCAGCTCAAGTGGGTGCTGCGGGACGTCAACTTCCACGTCGCCCCCGGCGAGGCGGTCGGCATCATCGGCATCAACGGCGCCGGCAAGAGCACCCTGCTCAAGCTGATCACCGGCACCACCCGGCCCACCACTGGCGCCGTCGCCATCGGCGGGCGCGTGGCCGCGCTGCTGGAGCTGGGCATGGGCTTCCATCCCGACTTCACCGGGCGCCAGAACGCCTACATGGCCGGCCAGCTGATCGGCCTGACGCTCGAGGACATCGACGCCCTGATGCCCGACATCGCCGCCTTCGCCGACATCGGCGACTACCTCGACCAGCCGGTGCGCGTGTACTCGTCGGGCATGCAGATGCGCCTGGCCTTCAGCGTGGCCACCGCGCGCCGCCCCGACGTGCTCATCGTCGACGAGGCGCTGTCGGTGGGCGACGCCTATTTCCAGCACAAGAGCTTCGAGCGCATCCGCGCGTTCCGCCAGCTCGGCACCACGCTGCTCATCGTCAGCCACGACCGCGCCGCCATGCAAGCGATCTGCGACCGCGCCATCCTGCTCGACCGCGGCCGCCTGGCGCGCGAGGGCACGCCCGAGGCGGTGATGGACTACTACAACGCGCTGCTGGCCGAGCGCGACGGCTCGACCGTCGAGCAGGTGG
>DATMSN010000097.1:0-6079 GCA_035565375.1 Duganella sp.
CCTCGGCGGCGGCGACGCCCTCCGGATACGGCAGGTTCGATTGCGACACCAGCGCGCGCCGCAGCGGCACCGTGTACATCACGCCCAGCACGCCGCCGACGGCGCAGGCGCCGAAGGTCGGCCAGAACGGCACGTGCGCCCACCAGCCGATCATCAGCAGCCCTGGCAGCACGAAAATCACCGACGCCAGCGTGCCGGCGGCCGAGGCGATCGTCTGGACGATGTTATTTTCCTGGATGGTTGCATTCTTGAAGGCGCTCAGCAGCGCCATCGAGATCACCGCCGCCGGGATCGACGTGGCGAAGGTCAGGCCCACTTTCAGGCCAAGGTAGACCTGCGCCGCCGTGAATACCAGCGTAATCAGGATGCCCAGAATAATGCCGCGGAGGGTGATCTCCCTCGGGTTGGACGGTGCAGCTATGCTCATCTTCAGCACTCCGGTTGAAAAATATTGTTTATATGGTCAGGAAAACGGAAAAGCGCCTCATGATATCCGAATCCCGCGCGGGCCAGCAGGTAAAATAGCGGATTGTCAGAACGATTTTGAAGGTCAGAGCATGTCGATACAATGGTACCCGGGGCACATGAACGCCGCCAAGAAGAAGGCGGCGGAGCAGATGGAGAACACCGATCTGGTGATCGAGGTGGTCGACGCGCGCCTGCCGGAGGCCAGCACCAATCCGATGGTCGAGGAGCTGCGCAAGTTCCGCCAGCGTCCGTGCCTGAAGATCCTCAACAAGGTCGATCTGGCCGATCCGGCCGCCACGGCGGCCTGGGTGGCGTACTACAACGCCCAGGAGGGCGTGACGGCGTTCGCGATGACGACCAAGAAGCCGGCCGACGTCGCGCGCGTGCCGGAACTGGCCAAGCAGCTGGCGCCGCACCGCGGCGTGCCGACCAAGCCGCTGCGCATCATGATCATGGGGATCCCCAACGTCGGCAAGTCGACCTTGATGAACGCGCTGCTCAAGCGCAAAGTGGCCAAGGTCGGCGACGAGCCGGCGGTCACCAAGCAGCAGCAGAAGCTTTATCTGGACAAGAACACCATCCTGGTCGACACGCCGGGCATGCTGTGGCCGAAGATCGCGCTGCCCAGCGACGGCTTGATGCTGGCCGCCAGCCACGCCATCGGCTCGAACGCGCTGATCGAGGAGGAGGTGGCGGTGTTCCTGGCCGACGAGATGCTGAAGTACTACCCGCAGCTGCTGGTGGCGCGCTACGGCTTCAAGGACATCGAAACGTTCGACGGCATCGCGGTGGTGGAGGGCGTGGCGGCCAAGCGCGGCTTCCGCCAGAAGGGCGGCGACCTCGATTTCGAGAAGGCCTCGCACACCTTCCTGGGCGATTACCGCAGCGGCATACTGGGCCGGATTTCGCTGGAGACGCCGGCCTCGCGCAAGGAACGTTTGACGGTGCACGAAGCCGAGATGGCGGTCAAGAACGCCGAAAAAGCCGCGCAGGCGGCCGAAAAGGCCAAAGCCTACGCCAACGGCAAGCGCGGAACGTAATGGTCCAACTCAACCGAACCTGAAACTACTCACCGCCATCGCCCCCATAAACGCATCCTCGTGATACGGCACGGCCGCCGCCTCGTGCTCCGCCGCGCCCAGCGCCACCATCAGCGGCAGCAGGTGCTCCTCGCGCGGATGCGCCAAGCGCGCGGCCGGCGCCTTTTCCCACTCCATCAACGCCGCCGTGCGCTCGGCCGGCGGCAGCGCCATGGCCGCCCGCAGCCAATCGTCGAACTGATGGGACGCGGCCGCGCCCTGCGCGTTGAACGCCCGCAGATTGTGATAACTCAGGCCGCTGCCGACGATCAGCACCCCTTCCTTGCGCAACGGCGCCAGCAAACGACCCGCCTCCAGATGCGTCTTCGGATCGAGGCCGTGCTTGAGCGACAACTGCACGATCGGCACGTCGGCGTTCGGATACACCGGATACATGGCGCTGAAGGTGCCGTGGTCGAAGCCGCGCTGGTCGTCCAGCCGCGCCGGATGGCCGCCCGCGTCCAGCATTTGCTTGATCCGCGCCGCCAGTTCCGGCTCGCCCGGGGCGCCGTACCGCACCTGGTAGGTGTGCGGAGGGAAGCCGCCGTAGTCGTACAGCATCGGCGGCCTGGCCGACGAGGACAGCATGAAGTCGGGGCCTTCCCAGTGCGCGGTCACCACCAGCACCGCTTTCGGCGTCACGCCGATCTGGCGCGGGATGTCGCGCAGCGATGCGTCCAGTTTCGCGTACAGATGGCCTACCTGGTCCATCATGAAGGGCCACGGGCCGCCGCCGTGGGACAGGAAATAGGTGGGAAGTGCTTGGGTGCTCATGGCGATGCTCCGTTATGTGGGTTGGTATCTACTATAGGGATGCACGGCCCTGCGATCAATGCGCGAAATGTAGATGGATACTATCTAAATACTGAATGATGGCGGCGTTGGCGGCGGCTCATACATGGCGGATGACCGGGTTTCGGCGCCGTTGACAAGCGTATAATGCCGGGGTTCTGGTGCCTGCGCATGTTCGCCATATGCGTGGTTAAACGGGAAACACAGGGCCGCTTCCGCATTCAGCGAACCGGCCAAGGTGTGCTGCCCCCGCAACGGTAACGCCGGCGCCGTGCCGATCTCCCGATCGACCGCGCCGGCCAGCCCGGATACCGGCCAGACAGGGGGGAGCGCGTGCCGTCGACCGGCGCGCGGCTTCCGTACACTTCCGACTTGCGGGGACGCAGGCGCGGATGTCTCTTTTGAAAACGATTTGCCATGAATTCCTTCGCGTTTGTTCCGCCTTCGGCGCCACGCCTGCTGGCCGCCGCCGTTTCCCTTTGCTTCACCGCCGCCATCGCTCCGGCCACCGCCATCGCGCAAGACGCCGTCGGCGCGCAGGTCGCCCAGGTGCTGGCGCCTGTCGTCATCACCGGTTCCCGCTTCGATGCCGATCCGGCGCTGGCGCCGATCGGTGCCACCGTCATCTCGGCCGAGGATATCCGCCGCGCCGGCGTCAGCGACGTCAATTCGGCGATCCGCAAGATCGGCGGCGTCTACGGCCGTCAAAGCCTGAACGGCAGCCCGGATTTCGATCTCGATCTGCGCGGCTTCGGCACCAACAGCAGCCAGAATCTGGTGATCGTCCTGGACGGCGTGCGCCTGTCCGAAAATGAACTGAGCACCGCCATCCTGTCGACCATTCCGGTCGACACGGTGGACCGCATCGAAATCACGCGCGGCGGCGCCAGCGTGTTGTACGGCGACGGCGCCACCGGCGGCGTGATCAACATCGTCACCAGGAACCCTGGCAAGAACACCCGTCGTGGCAGCGTTTTCGTCGAAGGCGGCCGATTCAACGCCGGCGAGGCGCGCGTCTCCGCGTCGCAGGCCTGGGACGGCTTTGCCGCCGATGCGACGCTTGGTCATCAGCGTACCGACAACTACCGCGACAACAACGAATTCAAGCAAACCCAGTTCAGCGGCGGCGCGCAGTGGTTCAACAACTTCGGCCGGGTGGGCTTCCGTTATGAGGGCGCGCGCCAGGACATGCGCCTGCCAGGTTCGCTGGCCGAGGCGCAATTCAACGCCAACCCGCGCCAGGCCACCACGCCCAACGACCACGGCTCGCTCGACAGCGACCGCTTCACCGTCTTCAGCCAGTACCGCGTGGCAGGCTACGATCTGGCGGCCGATTTGTCGTACCGCAAAAAGACGGTCGATTCGTCGTACTTCTACGATGGCGGTTCGTCGGTCGGCACCAGCGATAGCAAACAGATTCAGTTCTCTCCGCGCGTGCGCCGCCTGAGCGAGATCGGCGGCATGCTCAATGAAGCGGTGGCCGGGGTGGACTTGAGCAAGTGGGAGCGCACCGCCGCCACGGCCGACGCCAACCAGAAATCGAAGGCGATCTACGTGCGCGACGAACTGCGATTCGACACCGCGCATCAGGGACGGATCTCGGCCGGCGTGCGGCGCGAGATATTTGACAAAGACTTTAGCGATCCGAAAGGTTACGCCACCACCGGCTACGACGTCGTGCAGGGCTTGAACGCCTGGGAGCTGCAAGCGAGCTACATGCCGGTCGCCGGTTTGACCGTCTTCGGCAAGGCGGGGCAAAGCTACCGCGTCGCCAACTCCGACGAGAACGCGTCCACGCGTGTGATTAATCTTGCGCTGCTGCCGCAAAAGTCGCACGATCTGGAACTGGGTGTGAGCTATGCCGACGTGATGCGCAAGGTGACGGCGCGCCTGTTCCGTCATAACCTGAGCAACGAAATCTTCTACGATCCGACGATCTTCGCCAACATCAACCTCGATCCGACCAAACGCCAGGGCTTCGAACTCGATGCGGAGCAGCGCATCGCCGCCGACTGGACCGTCAGCGCGCATTACCAGTACGTCGACGCCAAGTTCCGCGAAGGCGCCAACGACGGCAAGCAGATGGTGCTGGTGCCCGAGAATACACTGAGCGCGCGCCTGAGCTGGACCCCGGCCGATGGCCAGAGCGCCGACATCGGCGCGCAGTGGGTCGACAGCCAGCGCGACGGCGGAGACTTCGACAATAGCTGCTCAACCAGGATGCCTGGCTTCACCACCTTCGACGCGCGTTATGCCCGCAAGTTTGGTCAGTGGGAGTTGGCACTGTCCGGCCAGAACCTGACCGACAAGCGTTATTACTCGCAGGCATTCAGCTGCCGGGCCGGCATTTACACCGCCGACGGCCGCCAGCTCAAGCTGTCGGCGCGTTACGAGTTCTGATCCGCTACGCCGCACAGGCGCGATAATTCACCTCGCGCCTGAAAAGTGGTAATCTGCCATCGTGGCGTGGCCACCCGCGGCGGAAAGCGGCGGTTTATTTTGGAACGGGTAATAAAATGAAAGAAGTGAGCGACGAACGGAAGGCCGCCGAGGGCAAGGTGATGCATCTCTACAGGGAGTCGTCACCGGTCATCGAGACGCTGTTCGAGTGGGCGTATATCAACCATGTCGCATGGAGCCTGGTGGTGATATTGATGGGCTTTATCTTCTGGCTGGTGGTCGCCTTGGCCAACGCGGAAAATCAGCGTTACGCGCTGATGACAAAAAAGTGCGAGGACCCGATGTTCAAGGGCGAGATCGACAAGAAGTGTTTGCGCACCGTCGATTCGCGCGACCACTGGTGGCAGCACGTGAGTTACGCGCTGACCCATACCAGTCCGGAAAAATAAATCGAACCACTAGCCCGCGACAGCGGGCTTTTTTACAAGGCGAACGATGAAACAGGTGATGGTGGTGACCGGCAGCAGCCGGGGCATAGGCGCGGCGACGGCCTTGATGGCGAGCCGCCGTGGCTACGCCGTGTGCATCAATTACGTCGGCAATGAGCAGGCGGCCGAGCGGCTGCGTGCGCAGATCGCCGGCGAGGGCGGCGAGGCGATCGTGGTGCGGGGCGACATGAGCGTGGAAGCCGACGTGCTGCGCCTGTTCGCGGCGGTCGATGCGCAACTCGGGCCGATCACCGCGCTGGTCAACAACGTCGGTGTGCTGGAGCGGCAGTGCAAATTGTCGGAGATGACGGCCGACCGTCTGCAGCGCGTCTTCACCATCAACCTTATGAGCGCCTTCCTGTGTGCACGGGAGGCGGTCAAGCGCATGTCGACACGCAGCGGCGGGCACGGTGGCGGCATCGTCAACGTCTCATCCGGCTCGGCCAGGCATGGCGGCGCCAACACCTATATCGACTACGCGTCCTCCAAAGGCGCCATCGATGTGATGACGCTGGGCTTGTCGAAGGAAGTGGCGGAGGAGGGCATCCGCGTCAATTGCGTGCGCCCCGGGGTGACCGATACGGAGATCCACGCCAGCGGCGGCATGCCCGATCGGGTGGCGCGGATGGCATCGAGCTTGCCGCTGGGGCGCGCCGCGCAATCGGACGAAATCGCCGAGTCCATTCTGTGGTTGTTGTCGCCGCAGTCTTCCTACGTCAGCGGGGCGATTCTGGACGTCGCCGGTTCGCGCTAGCCATCCGCCTCGCGCAGCCCGTCCAGCGCCGCGTCGAGCACCGCGCGCAGGCGCGGCGAGCGTTTCAGGTCCTTGTGGTAACCGGCCCAGACATCCCG
>DATMSN010000098.1:0-11392 GCA_035565375.1 Duganella sp.
TCTCGGCCAGCAGGGGGCGCCGGGAACCAAACGCCAGCCGGCGCTCAAGCGCGTCGACGAGCTGTCCGGCGTGCCCGGTTATACGCCGCAAGTGCTGGCGGCGCTGGCCGGCTTCGTGATCCTGCTGCCGACGCCGGCCGATCTCAACCTCGATACCGCGCCGCCGGAACTGCTGGCGGCGGTCACGCGCTTGTCGTTGGAGCAGGCCCGCCAGCTGGCGGATCGGCGCCGCCAGGCCCATTTTCGCGGCATGGCCGAACTGGCCGCCGCGCTGCCCGACGGCACGGTGCCGAAGGACGTACGCGTCGGCCTGCGCAGCGACTACTTTCTGGTCGAGAGCAGCATCCGTCTCGAGCGCGCCGAACTCGATGCCGTCTCATTGCTGTACCGGCCGCGTAGAAGCGCGGCCGCCTCTGAGCTGCTCTGGACCCGGGAGGAATAGCCGCACCCGCGTCTTAAATCTACGTCTGCGGTGGGTATGCGTTTTCCAGTTATCGCGTCATGTCGGCCTGCACATACGGCCCGATGACGACACCCACGAAGCCCTTGGCTTTTTGCGTGGACAGGAACGTGACGTCGACGTCGTTCTTGAGCGTCTTGACTTGGCCGCCGCTGCGGTAGCTGTAGGCGGAACGGCCGCCGCGCATCTCCATGAACAGCTCGACCCGCTTGTCCGTGACCGGTACGGATTCAAGCAGCGTTTCCTTGCCTTCCTCATATTTGTACAGCGCGACCATGCGGCGGCCCGCCGCCTGTGTCACGCCCAGGAACAGATAATTGGCGTCGTTCTGGATGGCGACCAGGCCGGCGCGGTCGCCGTCGCGCCGTGGCGCGTAGTCGACCACGGTCGACACGGTCGCGTCGTGGTGTTGCTGGCGCCGGCCGATGAAGCCCGGCACGCCGTCAAGCTTGCCCAGCGGCTGGCCCGGTTGCAGCACCAGCGCGCCTTTGTCGATCTTGTACAGCTGGCTACGCGGCGTGCGCATACCGATCCAGGCGGGGGAAAGCGGCTTGTCGAATTCGTCGACATAGCTGAAGTCGCCGTTCATCGGCAACGCGGGCGCTGGCTGCGCCGGCAACTTTGGCTTGACCAAGGTGTACGGCACCGGTTTGCCTTGTTCGAGGATCATCGGCCAGCCGTCCTTCCACGTGACCGGCAGCAGGAAGGTTTCGCGCCCGATATTGTAGAAGTTGCCGGGGTAGGGGCGGGTGGCCAGGAACACCGCCCACCAGTCGCCTTGCTGCGTCTGTACCAGCTTGGCGTGGCCGGTGGTCGTGACCGGATTGGGCCTTGCCGGGTCGAGGTCGCGCTGGGTCAGGATCGGATTGGCCGGTCCTGGCTCATAAGGTCCCATGACGTCCTTCGAACGCAGGATCACCTCGGAGTGGTTGTCCCCGGTCCCGCCTTCGGCGCACATCAGATAATAGTAGCCGTCCTTCTTCAGCAGGTGCGGGCCTTCGATCCAGATCGGATTCCTGGCGGGATTGACGCCGCTGTCAACCAGCACCTTCGGCGTGCCGATGCGCTGGAAGGTTGTGGGGTCGATTTCCGTGATCCAGATGGCGCGGTGGCCGTCGTAGCGCGGCGTGCCCACGGGCGCGTCGTTGTGGACCACATAGGCCTTGTCGCCGTCCCAGAAAATCGACGGGTCGATGCCGTTCAAGCCTTTGATGGTGACCGGTTTGGACCAGGGGCCGGACGGATGGCCGGCCGTGATAACGAAATTGCCCATGCCGCCGGGGCAGCTCGAGCATGTGGTGATAATGTGATAGCGCCCGTTGTGGAACGAGATGTCCGGCGCGTAGATGCCCTGCGAGCCGCGCACGCCGGTGAAATCGACCTGCTCGGGGCGGTCCAGCGCGTTGCCGATCTGCGTCCACGTGACCAGATCCTTCGAATGCATGATCGGCAATCCGGGGAAATTGGTGAACGAGGAATTGACGATGTAGTAATCGTCGCCGACGCGGGTGATCGACGGGTCGGGGAAGTAGCCCGACAGGATGGGATTGAGGAATTCGCCGGCGCGCGGCTTGGCCTGCTCCTGCGACTTGCCCGTATAGCTGAAGCGCTCGAAGCGCGCGCTCGCGGCGGTGTCGGCGGCGTGCGCCCCCGACACCGCGCACAGTGCCGCGACAAGTAAGATTTTCTGATTCATGTTCACCCTAAAAGTGCGGCACCGGCTGCCTTAGAACTTCATGCGCAGACCAAGAGCGAAGGTGCGGCCCGGATCGTACACGGACATCGTGGCGTTCGGGAACTGGAAGTAGCCGCTGCGCTTGGCCTTGTTCAGGTTGACGATGTCGAAAGTGATCATCGGCAGGCCGTCGCGGTCGAACACCTGGTCCAGCTCGATGCTCGACGAGAAGTCCCACTGCTTGTAGGTGTCGCTGAACAGGGCGGCCTGGGTGATGCCGCTCTGGTTCGCCGTCGCCACCTGGCTGCCCTGCGAGTACGTGTGCATGAAGCGCGCCATGTAGCCGTGGTTCTCGTAATAGACGCCGAAGTTGTTGGTCTTCTTCGGCACGCCCAGCGCGATGAAGCCTTTCGAGCCTTCGCCGCTGGCCTTCTGGTTGATCAGGGTCAGCGTCTCGTTGAAGCCGAAGCCCTTGATCGGCAGCAGCTTGTCGAGCGGCTGCACCCAGCCCACTTCCAGGCCACGGATGCGCAGGATGCCTTCGGCGTTGCGCGGACGGGTCATGACGACGGTGGCCACGTCCGGGCCGCCGCGCGAATCGATCGCCAGCTGCTGGGTCGGAATCAGCGTGCCGTAGTTGATGCCGTACTGGGCCAGCGCGGAGAACGGCATGGTGACGTTTTCGTCCACGGTGAAACCGTTGACGCGCTTCTGGAAGCCGGTGACCGACACGTAGCCTTCGCGGCCGGTGTACCAGTCGATGCCGAGGTCGATGTTATCCGACAGGTAGGGCTTCAGGTTGGGATTGCCCTGGGTGCCCGTGTCGGCCGAGACGCCGGAGAAGTTGACGCCCGGACGCAGCGAATTCGGATTCACGCGCGTCATGCTGCGCGAGAGGGCGGCGCGCACCACCACGTCCTTGATCACGTCCACGGCCAGGGTGCCGGACGGCAGGGTGTTGTTGTACTCCGAGTCCTGATACACCCACGAATCGATGTTCGGATACTTGCTGCCGTTCAGCGGCAAGGTGGCGTTGCGCGGGTCGCTGAAGGAATTGCGCGAACCTACCTGCTGTTGGGTACGGACGTAGCGCACGCCGACGTTCCAGCGGGTGTTGAAGCCGGCCGGCGCCAGTTCGCCGCTCGCCTCCAGATAGACCGCCTTCGACTTCTCGCGGATATAGCCGGCGCTGGCGCCGGTCGACGACGCGCCCGTGTCCGGCGCGGTGCTGTTGTAGTAGTCGTACTTCGAATCCTTGCGGAAGCGATCCCAGTCCAGCGCCAGGTTGCCGTACTGGCCAGGCACCAGGTAGCTCGGCAGCGCGGCATTGGTGATCAGCGAACCCTGGTAGGTCAGGGGAGCGGTCTGTCCCGCCGTGTAGCCGGTGCCGTAGCCCGGATAGAGGCCGGCGGCGCTGGCGCCCGGCGTGCTGGCGCCGTTGCATGGCGGCGCGCCGTTCGGGCCTTGCAGGAACACGGTCGGATTGTTGCCGCAGACGGCGGCCTGCCACGCGGCGGAATTATCCTGGCCGCGGATGGTGCGGTCGATGTCATCCCAGGCCAGGCCGCCCTTGACGGTCAGCTTCTTGTCGCCCCACGCCAGGTTGGTGTGGAAGCCCTTGGTTTCGGTCTCGCGCAACTCGTTCTGTACGTTGACGCGGCCGCCGATCCACTGGTAGTTGGCCGGGTTGTTCAGGTCCATGTTCGAGACGATGGACGGCACGCCGCCGTTGTTGGCGTAGGTGATCGTGTTGCCGCTGTTGGGCGCGGTGATCGGCATGACCGTCGGCGCCTCGTGCGTGAAGCGGCTGCGGTTCCAGTTGCCGGCGACGTCGAGCGACAGCTTGGGCGTGATCTTCCATTCCATGCCGGGATTGATGCCCAGCAGGTCGACCTTGTCGCGGCGCGGGCCGAACTCGATGAAGTTGAGCGCGTTGGCGAAGGTGCCGGAGGTGACCGTGCAGCCGTTGGCGCAATCGGTTTTATCGACCGTCATGTTCAGCGGAATGACGCCATTGTTGCGCACGGCCCAGGTGTAGCCGTTGCGCTGCATGTCGTCGTCCTTCTTGCTGTACATGGTGTCCAGATAGAAGTGCAGGTCCTGCGTTGGCCGGTACTCGGCCGCGAACACGCCGGAGATCTTGTCCTTGGTGCCGTAGTATTCCATCGTGCGGCCCAGGCGCGGAATGATGGCGTTGTCGATCTGGCCGATCGTCAGGCCCGGGTTGTGCGCCAGCAGGAACGCCTGGTCGATCGGCGTGCCCGCCGTCAGGCCGTTGCCGGCGCCGGCCGGCACGGTGGCCGGAATGGTCCAGTTGCCGCCGCCGGTGTTGTTGCGGGTCGGCGAAGTGCTTTGCGACGCGGTCAGGTTGGGGTTGGTCCAGCCGACGGTTTCGAAACCGGTGGTGCGCGCTTGCTGGCGCGAGAACGAGATGCCGCCCAGGATACCGATCTTGCCGTCCCAGGTGTTGCTGGCCATGATGTTGCCGCGCATGCCGGCCTTGTCGGCGATCTGCTGCTTGGTGCCGGTCAGGCCCATGGAGAGCTGTTTGCCTTCCTTGTCGAACGGCCGCGCGCTGCGCAGGTTGACGACGCCGGCGGCGCCGCCTTCGATCTGGCCGGCGGTCGGGCTCTTGCTCACGGTGAGCTTGGTGAACAGGTCGGTCGGCAGCAGGTCCAGGTCGACTTCGCGGTTGGTGTTGGCGCCGTCGATCGGGCCGGACGAGGCCACGGCGATCGGCGAGTTGTTCAGCAGGATCTTGGTGAACGACGAGCCCAGGCCACGGATCTGGATGGTCATGCCCTCGCCGGTGACGTCGCGCGACACGCCGACGCCGGGAACGCGGCTGAGCGACTCGGCCAGGTTCTTGTCGGGGAATTTACCGAAATCCTCGGCGTTGATGGAATCCTGGAAGCCGACGGCTTCCTTCTTGTCGCGCGCCGATGAAAGCAGGCTGTTGCGGTAGCCGGTGACCTGGACGCTGGTGATCGGCGCCTCGGCGGTGGCGCCCGGCGGGCTGGTATCGGCGGCGGGGGCCGCCTGTTGGGCGTAGGCTTGGGCGATCATGCCGGCCATGACGGTCAGGCCGAGTGCGGCGCGCCGGCCGGCGGTCGTTCGTTGATTCATTGCTTGTCTCCATTTTTTGGTTACCGCCGTGCTTTTCATGTTTTTTTACAGCACGACAACGCCAAGTCTAGGAGGCGGATGGAGCAAAGTCAACATATTCAAACATAATTTGATAAGCGCAACCATTTTTTGCCACAGAGTGTATCTGTGGGGCGAATGTAATTTGCGTGTAAGGGAAACGTAGTGTTTCGGGCAATATGATATGCGTAACCATTTGCCGTGGGACTATGTGGCCGTCGATCGGGTAAGCTATGCGATCCGTTAAACCGACGTTCCCACCACGGATGGAGATCGAATGAAATCGTTGTTACCCGCACTGGCTGTCGTGCTGCCGCTGGTTTTTTCAAGCTGGGCCCACGCCGCCGACACCGCGCCCAAGCCGCTGTATCGGGACCCGGTCTTCGACGGCGCGGCGGATGTCTCCATTGTTTATGACCGGGCCGGCAAGCTGTGGAAGATGTTCTACACCAATCGCAGGGCGACGATGAAACTGCCGGACCCGCAAGACGTCGAATGGGTGCACGGCACCGCCATCGGCGTCGCCACTTCCCCGGACGGCGTGCGATGGCGCTACCAGGGAACGGCGGAGTTTCCGAAGGCGTGCACGGACGCCACGCTGTGGGCGCCGGACGTGCTTTATGAGAACGGCACCTACCACATGTGGCTCACCGTCGTGCCGGGCATATTCCATCGCTGGGGTGTGCCGGGCGCCGAAGCGCGCATCGAGCACCTGACCAGCACCGACCTGTCCAAGTGGGATTGCGAGGGCACCGTGAAGCTGGACGCGGGGCGCGTGATCGACCCGACCGTGCTGAAGCTGGGGCAAGGCTACCGCATGTGGTACAAGGACGAGCGGGCCGGCAGCCGTATCCTGGCGGCCGACAGCCGCGATTTGCGCACCTGGACCAAGGTCGGGGACCGGCCCGTCAATCCCACGCCGGGGGAGGGGCCGAAGGTGTTCCGGTTCAAGGGGTACTACTGGCTGATCGCCGATGTGTGGAAGGGCTTGATGGTGCTGCGCTCCGACGACGCGCGCGATTGGACGGAACAGGCCGGCTACATCCTCGCCGCGGCGGGCCACCAGGCGACCGACCGGGCCATGGGGCAGCATCCGGACGTCGTCGTCGATGGCGACCGCGCGTTCATCTACTATTTCGTCCATCAAAAGAACGAGGCCGAGGCGGGCGCCGATCCGCGCTGGAGCCAGCGCACCGTCATCCAGGTCGCCGAGCTGGTCTACCGGGACGGCAAGTTGGTCGTCGACCGCGACGCGGATCTCGCCTTCCGCCTCCATGCCCCGTTACCGTAGCGGAGGTTCTCTCTGCGGGTCGATCCTGCTACCCATGAGGCTGCGTCTATTGCAGCCGCCGCCCAAGGAAAGAGCCTAAATCAATGGGTCGAAGACGTGTTACGTCAGGCGGCTCTGGCCTGAGCTGCCGACGTACGCGTGGCGCTGGCCACGATCGCCACTTCGGTGCCGTCGGCGATCCGGTGTAGGTTAAATCCACCGCCTGCTGGCATTGCTACATGATGATTTAGGGTGATGGCAAAGCAGTCACACCGGTCAGCCATGCGGTTTCAATGAATTGTTTTGTCGCACGTGGCCCCGCCATCCCCGATGCTCGTTTGGCTATCGCTGCGGCGCAAAAGGTCATTGGACACATCAATTCCTCCACGATATCGTGCAAAGCCGACCATGAAATTTGCCGGGCAGGTATAGGCAAAGGCAGGCGTCCGTTGGCGCTTGGGCGGGTAAAACGATAAAAATATCAATGGAGACGAACGTGACCAAATCCTTCTCGCTGTGGGGGGCTGCCGCTGTATTGGCCGCATCCATGCTGTCCACCAACGCCGCCGCGCAAGTGTCTTATGCGCCGGTGACCTTTAAAAATGCCTCCGTTCACGACCCATCCGTGATCAAAACCGGCGGTACTTATTATGTATTCGGCTCCCACCTCGCCTCGGCCAAAAGCACCGATCTGATGAATTGGACGCAAATCACCGATTCGGTCAGCGCCACCAATAAATTGTTCCTGAACGGTTCCAGCAACGTCTACACGGAGTTGGCGGAGACGTTCAGCTGGGCGCAATCGAACACGCTGTGGGCGCCGGACGTGATCCGCCTCGCCGATGGCAGGTATTACATGTATTACAACGCCTGCAAAGGCGATTCGCCGCGCTCGGCCCTGGGCATCGCGGTGGCCAACAACATCGAAGGCCCGTATGTGAACAAGGGCATCATCCTGAAGTCGGGCATGTGGGGCCAGGCCAGCTATGACGGCACCGTCTATGACGCCCTCAAACATCCGAACACCGTCGATCCGAACGTGTTCTTCGATAACGGCGGCAGGCTGTGGATGATTTATGGTTCCTATTCCGGCGGCATCTTCATCATGCAGATGAACCCGGTCACCGGCATGCCGCTGCCGGGGCAGGGGTACGGCAAGCGCTTAATGGGCGGTAATCACAGCCGCATCGAAGGCGCGTACGTGATGTACAGCCCCGTCACGCAGTACTACTACATGTTCACGTCGTTTGGCGGCCTGGACGCGGCCGGCGGCTACAACATGCGCGTGGCCCGCGCCACCTCGGCCGACGGACCGTATTTCGACGCCCAGGGTGTCAATATGGCCAACGTCAAGGCCGACCCCGCCAAACCGTTGTTCGACGACGCGTCGATCGCGCCGTACGGCGTGAAGATCATGGGCAATTTCCTGTTCGAGCGCAAGCTTGGCGATGCCGGTACCGGCATCGGCACCGGGTATGTGTCCGCAGGCCATAACTCGGCTTACTACGACGCGGCCACCGGCAAGCATTTCCTGATCTTCCACACCCGTTTCCCCGAGCGCGGCGAACAGCATGAAATCCGCGTGCATCAGATGTTCATGAACGCCGATGGCTGGCCCGTGGTGGCGCCATATCGCAATACCAATGAAACCCTGGCCGCCGTCCCGCGCGGATTCGTGTTCGGCGACTACATGTTCGTCAATCACGGCAAGGATATTTCCGCCACCATCAAAAAATCCAGGTTGATCACCCTCAATGCGAACGGGTCGATCAGCGGTGCCGTGTCCGGTTCCTGGGCGCTGGTGGGGGGCAACCAGGCCGAGATCAATCTGGCCGGGTCGCCGCCATTCAAAGGCGTGTTCCTCAGGCAATGGGATGAAACCTCCCAAAGCTATGTGATGACGTTTACCGCGACGTCGCGCGAGGGCGTCGCCATCATGGGCAGCCGCCTGCCGTCCGGCAGCGACATGCAGATCGTGCACGCCATTTACAGTGAACTCAGCCTCGGCAACACCAGCGCGGTCACCGGCGACATGACGCTGCCGACCAGCGGCGCGCGGGATGCGGTGATCACGTGGACATCGTCGAATCCGCGTGTGTTGAGCGACACGGGGCAGGTGACCAGCCCGGCCGGCGATGTGACCGTCACGCTGACGGCCACCATCACCAAGGGATATGCGAAGGCCGTCAAGTCCTTTGTCGTCACCGTTCGCAAGCTGGGCGGCATGATCGCCTACTACCCGTTCGACGGCAACCTGAACGACGCGACCGGCGCGTTCGGCGCCGGCGCCGTCATCGGCGCGAAGATCGATACCGCCGGCGGCAGCCTGGGCTACGAGCCGGGCATGAAAGGCAGCGCGGCCGTCTTCAACGGCGCGACCGGCGTGCGCCTGCCAAACGGCCTGATCTCGAGCAACACGTATACCGTGGCCATGTGGCTCAAGCCGGCCCAACTGACGGCGTTCTCCACCACGTTCTTTGGCGCCCGCAACGGCGATTCGTGGATCAGCCTGCTGCCGAAGGGCCACGATGGCGTCGGCGGCGCCACCATGTTGTGGTCGGGAACGGCGTGGTACGACGCCGGCCTGGGCATGAATATCCCGGTCGGACAGTGGTCGCACGTGGCTTTCACCGTCAAGAACGGCGCCGTCAACATCTACGTCAACGGCGCCAAGCGCTACAGCGGCGTGAACTTCCCCAACGTGTTCACCACCACCAGCGGCGTGTTCGCTCTGGGCGTGAACTGGTGGGACGCGCCGTACAAAGGGTCGATGGACGATCTGCGCATCTACGGTTCGGCCTTGACCGACGGGGAAATTTCCAGCATCGCACGCTGAGCGGGTGTGCCTTCGCACGGGAAGCGGCCGTTTAGTTTATGCTAACGTTCGGCTGTCTCCCGGGCGCCTGACGGCCGGCTCAGCAATTATCATGGGTGTGGCCGGCAGGTGCCGGCCTCCTACTTTTTTAACGGAACCTCCACAACTACATGACTATCTCCACCAGACCCGCCTCGATTTTCCTGCTTAGCACCCTCGTTGGCCTCAGCGCCTGCAGCCAGCTGCCATCGCGCGACGCCGCCGCGCCCGCCGGCGTGTCGTTGTCGCGCATGCCCTTCGGCACGTTGTCGAATGGCGCCAAGGTTGAAGCCATCGTCCTGAAGAACGCCGGCGGCCTGTCGGCCACGCTGATCTCGTACGGCGCCACCGTCCAGAGCCTGCGCTTCCCCGACAAGCAGGGCAACTCGGCCGATCTGGCGGTCGGCTACGACACGCTGGCCGGCTACGAAACGACCCCCGGCTTCACCAACGTGACGGTCGGCCGCTACGCCAACCGTATCGCCAACGGCACTTTCGCACTGGACGGCAAGAAGTTCGCGCTGTCGGTCAACGAGGCGCCCAACACGCTGCACGGCGGCAGCATCGGCTGGGACAAGCGCAACTGGGTGGTCAAGAGCGTCGAACAGACGGCCGACAAGGCCTCGGTGACGTTCACCTTGACCTCGCCCGATGGCGACCAGGGCTTCCCCGGCACCGTCGTGGCCGACGTGACGTACGAACTCAATAACAAGAACGACCTGACCATCCGCTACGGCGCCAGCACCGACAAGCCGACGGTGGTCAACCTGACCTGGCATAGCATGCTCAACCTGTCGGGCATCCCGGCCAAGCGCCTGGCCACCGATGCCGACCTGACGATCGAAGCGGACGCCATCCTGCCGGTCGACAAGACCCTGATCCCGACCGGCCAGCCGTTGCCGGTGGCGGGCACGCCGTTCGACTTCCGCACCCCGGCCAACGTGACGGAACGGGCGCGCGCGCAGCATCCGCAACTGGCGCTGGCCAACGGCGGCATCGATCACAACTACGTTCTGCGCGGCGGGAAGACGGCATCGCCCAAGCCGGCCGTCAAGATCGAGGACCGCGAATCCGGACGCGGCCTGAAGATCGACACCACCGAACCCGGCATGCAGGTCTACACCGGCAATTTCCTCAAGGGCGAGGTGACCGGCAAGGGCGGACAGAAGCTGACCAAGTACCAATCCATCAGTTTCGAGGCGCAGGGCTACCCGGACAGTCCTAACCAGCCGGCGTTCCCGACCACGCGCGTGGACCCGGGCCGGGATTACTCGCAGACCACCGTGCTGCATTTCTATCTGCTTGACCGCTAAACGGGACAATGACGCGCCGGCGGAGGTTTCCGCCGGTTCGGCGGCGCCTGGTTAATCCCGGGGCGCCGAATCGTCCAGGAACAGCGGCTTGCGTGCGAAACCGATGTGGTAGACCGTGTATTGCTGCACGATCTGGTGCTCGCCGATGTTGTACATCCCGAAGCTTTTCTCCGTGTTGATCAGATAGCCGCGCGGCGTTGCCGCCAGACATTGGTTGACCAAGTCCATGGATTGCTGGATTTCCGCTTCGCTGCGCAAGTTTTGCGGATTGTCGTTGCCGACGACGATGCGCTTGATGAAGCGCATGTCGGTAAGCTGGAAGGTCGTGCTCATATTGGGCTCCTGGTGGGCGGGGGATGGGCGGCTGTGTCTTGAATAAACAATCATAAGAATGCCCGATCCACCTGGAAACGTCGAGTGGATATCGTCGAGGGCGGCACTCCGGGGAGAGGGCACGCCGGTTCGCCCGAGCCCGCTTTGTACGTTGGCGTACAGAGCGCATCGGGGACTCGCTTCTATCATTGAGGGTCGCAGGCGGCGCACGCCGTCGTCGTTACCTCACTGTGGATAGGAGTTCTTTTGAGTATGCGCTTTTATCACCGTTTCCTGCTTTGGCTGCTGATGGCGCTGGCGGCGCCGCTGGCCGTTGCCGCCCCCGCCAAGGCGCCTGCCGAGG
>DATMSN010000099.1:0-1960 GCA_035565375.1 Duganella sp.
CGAAGATCCAGGCGCGGGCGGCCGGCGCGCGGTGCGCGGCCGAACGAAATCGTAACCGGTCCAACCAGGGCGGGGCTACTTTTTCTATCGGCGCTATCACTCATCATCCCTGAGAAAACAGTGAAATGATTATAACGGAGATGAGCGCCGCCGGGGATGATAGTGACGCCGTCGGCCTAGCGGTTTTCCACGCGCGCCACCAGTCCCGCCCTGCCATTGCGGTCGAAGGCCGCGACCTGGATCACGCCCTTGTCCGCGATCGGCCCGGCGACCGGTTTGCTGTTGGCGTCCGGCGTGCGGCCGTCGGTGGTGTAGCGCATCGCGATGCCCGGCAGGACGTGGTTGACCAGCACCCGGCCGCCATCGAGCAGCAGGCCGGGAGGCGCGATGCGGTAGTTGACGCCCGCCTTCTCCAGGTCGAGGCGCGGGAGCACGCGCTGGCTCAAGGTGTTGACGAAGCCGGACCATGCGGCGCGGTGCAGCACGGCGGCTTTGGCCGTGTCGCTTTCCGTGGCCCAGGCGGGATCGGGCGCCCACGAGCGCTCGGCCATCGCCAGCAATCGCGGCATCACCAGATAGTCGATGCCCTCCGGCGTCGGCACCGTCTCGGTGAACAGCGTCGCTTCCAGCCCGCGGATGCGGCGCTTGCCGTAGTCGGTCAGGCCGTCCTTGCCCGGCAGCGGCTTGCCGGCGCTCCTCAGATAGTCCAGCGGGACGAAGTCGTAGACGGTATCGAGTTCGACGTAATCGCCCCAGTTGACGCCCGGCTCCTCCGGATTGGCGTTGTAGGCCATGTCCATGTACATCTTGGTCACCGGCGCGAGCACGACGTCGTAGCCGGCGTTGGCCAGGCGGTAGGCGAAGTCCTCGGCGCCCTCGGTGTTGTTCCAGACGTAGGCGCTGAAACCGCGCTGCGTGAAGCGGGGATTCGGAATCAGTTTGGGCTGCCCGCGCAGCATGGTGGTGCGCGCGGCCATCTCTTCCCAGCCGGAGGCGAACAGGCCGTGCTTGCGCAGGATGACGTCGACGCGGTCGTAGAAGTAGTCCCACAGGTCGGCGGCGCTCTCCAGCTTTTTCTTTTGCATGACCGCCAGGCTGGCCGGCGATTTTTCCCACGCGCCGCGCGGCAGCTCGTCGCCGCCGACGTGGATGGTGCGCAGCGCGACGCCGGCCTCCCGGTGCAGCGCGACGACCTGACCGACGACATGCTCGATGAACGTGAAGCTCGACTCCATACCGGGATTGATCACGTGGTCGTTGTACAGCTGTGGCGACTTGTAGACGGAGCGGTCGTCGAAGTCATTGAGCAGGTATTTCGCCGCGTCGCTTTTGCCGGCGGCCTTGAGCCGGTGATAGCGCGCCTCCATGGCCTGCACCGCCGCGCGGGCGTGGCCCGGCATTTCGATCTCGGGGATCACGTCGATGTGGCGCGCGGCCGCGTAGCGCAAGATCTCGATGTAGTCGGCCCGGGTGTAGTAGCCGGTGCCGGTGGCGTTGTCCGGATTGCCGCCCGAACCATAGGCCGGTTGCAGGCGCACCCCCGCTTTGGCGCTGTGGCCGCGCACGGCGCCGATGGAAGTGAGCTCCGGCAGGCCGGCGATCTCCAGCCGCCAGCCTTCGTCGTCGGTGAGATGGAAGTGGAAGGTATTGAGCTTGTAGCGCGCCATCAGGTCGAGCAGCTTGAACACGGTTTGTTTGGTGTGGAAGTTGCGGCTGACGTCCAGCTGGAAGCCGCGATACGGAAAACGGGGCGCGTCGACGACGGTCAGCTCGGGAAGGTCGATGCCGGCGGCGCCCGGCAGCGGCATCAGGTCGCGCAGCGATTGCAGGCCGTACGACACGCCGGCGGCGCTGTTGCCGACAATGGCGATGCCGCCGCCGGCCTTGATGGTCAGGCTGTACGCTTCCGGCGAGGCCTGGCCGGCCACAGCGCCCACGCTCAGGCGCAGGTCCGGCGAGA
>DATMSN010000100.1:0-4185 GCA_035565375.1 Duganella sp.
ACGGCGGCCGGGCGCTAGGCCGCGCCAGCCCGGCGCTGGCGCTGAAGATATCCGGCGCCGCGATCGCCGCCACCGGCGTGATGCTGGCGGCGACGGTCTGAATCTAGTGGACTAGTCGCGCGGTTCGGCGCGGCGCTCGGACAGCACGATCGGCGCCGCGTTTTGCGGATACAGTCCCAGATGGCCGTCGAAGCCGGCGCGGATGGCGGCCAGGTCGGCCTCCTGGTCGCCGGTCGGGAACACGTGGTCGACCAGGCCGAGCGTCTTGTTCGGATAATCGATATACACCAGCACCAGCGGCACCTTGGCCTCCAGCGCCAGGTGATAGAACCCGCTCTTCCAGGTCGGGCGATAGGCGCGCGTGCCCTCCGGCGTGATGCCGACCCAGTACCAGTCGGCCGCGTTCATGCGCGCCGCCTGGGTTTTGATGGTGCCGCTCGGCGTGCCGCGCTCGACCGGCTCGCCGCCCAGCGCGCGGAACCACTTGCCCAGCGGGGACTTGAACAGGGAATCCTTGGCCAGCCAACGGAACGGCAGGTCCAGCGCCCATTTGCCCAGCAGGCCGATGGGGAAGTCCCAGTTGGACGTGTGCGGGTAGATGACCATGATGCCGCGCGGGCCGGGCAGGGGGCGGTACAGCATGCGCCAGCCGAACAGGTTCAGCGTGCGCAGCGACAGGCGCTGCGCCAAGGTCGGCAGCGTCGCCGGTTTCAGTTCAAAATCGCCCATCCATCCCACCCCGTCGTCGTTTTATATTATTTTCACTATTGACAGGTTGGCATAGACCTCGTCAAAAAAGCGCGCACGCATTCTATATTGGGGCGGGCGGCGGGGCAAGCCATTCGGGCCCGGGTCAATTTGCCTCGGGCCGGTACAAAATCGATGCATATGATGTATTGTAGCGTTCTTGATAATTCGCATAAAAAAGGGGAACCATGATCTCGACTAAATTGATCCAACCGGTTGCCGTCATCGCGGCGGTCGCCGCCGCCTTTGCCACCGCGCCGGTCCAGGCCGCCGCGCCGATGGCCAAGGTCCAGGCGCCGGGTTTTTATCGCACCATGTTGGGCGACTTCGAAGTCACCGTGCTGAACGACGGCACGCTGGACCTGCCGGTCAATAAGTTGCTCAAGCAGCCGGCGGCCAAGACCGACGCGGCGCTGGCCAAGGTGTTCGAGAAAAGCCCGCTTCAAACCTCGGTCAACGGGTTTCTGATCAACACCGGCAGCAAGCTGGTGCTGATCGACGCCGGCGCCGCCAGCCTGTTCGGGCCGACGTTGGGGCAACTGGTGAACAACCTGAAGGCGTCCGGCTACAAGCCGGAGCAGGTCGACGAAATCTACATCACGCACATGCACAGCGACCACGTCGGCGGTTTGGCCAGCAACGAGCAGCGCGTGTTCCCGAACGCCATCGTCCGCGCGGGCAAGCTCGACGCCGACTATTATTTGAGCCAGGCCAATCTGGACAAGGCGCCGCCGGAGGCGAAGGATAGTTTCCAGGGGCCGATGGTGTCGGTCAATCCGTACGTCAAGGCCGGCAAGTTCCAGCCCATCGTCGCCAACAGCGAGCTGGTGCCGGGGATCAAGTCCTACTTCAATGGCGGACACACGGTGGGCCACATCACCTACGTGGTCGAGAGCAAGGGACAGAAGCTGGTGTTGCTGGGGGATTTGTTGCACGTGCAGGCGGTGCAATTTGAAGATCCTGGTGTCGGCATCCAGTTCGACACCGACAGCACGATCGCCACCGCCGAACGCAAGGAAGCGTTCGCGGCCGCGGCCAAGGGCGGTTATCTGATCGGCGCGGCGCACCTGTCGTTCCCCGCGCTGGGGCACGTGCGCGCCCACGGTAAGGGGTATCAGTACGTGCCGGTCAATTACACGCAGCCGCGTTAATTCCACGCCGCAAATCCGGGGTCAAGTCTGTCATTCGGACACGGGCTGGACCTCGGTGCTGCCGAGCTCCTGTCCGAATGCCAGACTTGACCCCGGGGGGTTACGCCAGCGCCGGGTAGTCGGTGTAGCCGACGCCGTCCTGGCCGTAGAAGGTCTCCGGCTTCCACTCGTTGAGCGGGGCCTCGGTCTGCAGGCGGCGCGGCAAATCCGGATTCGAGATGAAGGCCTTGCCGAAGGCGATGGCGTCGGCCGTGCCGGCGTCCAGCAATTTCTGCGCGGTCTGCTTATCCATGCTCTCGTTGGCGATGTACACGCCGCCGAATTCCTTCTTCAGCAACGGTCCCAGGCTGTCCTCGCCCACCGCTTCGCGCGCGCAGATGAAGGCGATCTTGCGCTTGCCCAGCTCGCGCGCGACGTAGCCGAAGGTGGCCGCCGGATCGGAGTCGCCCATGTCGTGCGCGTCGCGGCGCGGCGCCAGGTGCATGCCGACGCGGTCGGCGCCCCATACCTCGATGCAGGCGTCGGTCACTTCCAGCATCAGGCGGGCGCGGTTTTCGAGCGTGCCGCCGTAGTTGTCGGTGCGCTGGTTGGTTTTGTCTTGCAGGAACTGGTCGAGCAGGTAACCGTTGGCGCCGTGGATTTCCACGCCGTCGAAGCCGGCCTTCTTGGCGTTTTCCGCGCCTTGCTTGTAGGCGGCGACGATGCCGGCCAACTCTGCCGTCTCCAGCGCGCGCGGCACCGGGTAGGCGCGCATCGGACGCAGCAGGCTGACGTGGCCTTCGGCGGCGATCGCGCTCGGCGCCACCGGCGCTTGGCCGTCCAGCAGCTCCGGATCGGAGATGCGGCCCACGTGCCACAGCTGGGCGAAGATCAAGCCGCCGGCCTGGTGCACGGCCGCCGTCACTTCCTTCCAGCCTTCGACCTGCTCGTCGGACCACAGCCCCGGCGTGTCGGCGTAGCCCACGCCTTGCGGGGTGACCGAGGTCGCCTCGCTCAGGATCAGGCCGGCGCTGGCGCGCTGTTCGTAGTACTTGGCCATCAGCGCGTTCGGCACGCGGGCGCCGCCGATGGCGCGGGCGCGCGTCAGCGGCGCCATGATGATGCGGTTTTTCAGCGTGAGGCCGCCGATGGTGATCGGGTCGAAGAGGTTCGCCATGATGAGTTTCCTATAGTGTCATTTGGTCGATGAAGGCCTGGATGGTCGCTTCGTCGCGTTTAAAGTAGTTCCATTGGCCGACCCGGTGGGACTTGATCAGGCCGGCTTTGAGCAGAATGGACAAGTGCGCCGACACCGTCGATTGCGACAGCGCCGCGCGATGGTCGATCTGGCCCGCGCACACGCCAAAACTGTGCGGGTGCGCCTGCTCCGGAAAGTACTGTTCCGGGTCCTTCAGCCATGTCAGAATCTGGCGGCGCATCGGGTTGGCAAGGGCTTTGTGTATCGCGTCTATGTCCATCTGGTATCACCTGGGTCAAAAAATGAATCGGCTTATGACGATATATGCATCGTGTTTTTCCGATTTCAATATCGGTATCTTACGATATAAACGAAATTCGTGCTCGCGGCTGGCTAACGACCGGAAAATCCTTTATGTTACTGGAACATTGACCAAATTCTAACGAGGCGCATATGTCTAGCCATTATCTGGATGTGGCCATCGGGCTGTCGTACACCTTTCTGGCCGTCAGCCTGCTGTGCAGCGCGACGCGCGAGGCGATCGCCTCGCTGTTCCAGACGCGCGCCAAGGTGCTGCTCGACGGCGTGCTGACGATGCTGCACGAGTCCGGCGCCAAACCGCGCGTGCGCGGCATTATCCCATCGATCAAGCGGCTGTTGCGCATCGACACCGGCTTCGGCCTCGACAAGCTGGGCGCGGCGTCGCTGACGGCCGCCGTCATGGAGCACCCGCTGATCCAGGGCATGGCGCAGCGGGGCCGCATGCCGTCGTACATCCCGTCGACCATCTTCGCGCGCGCGTTCGTGTCGACCTTGACGACCAAATACGGCAAGGCGCAGACGGCCGCGATGCTGCTGGCGCAGGTCGGCAACGAGGGCCTGACCCGCACGCTGCTGGCGATCATGGGCGAGGGGCCGGACGACGTGGCGGCGCTGGAAAACGCCGTGCGCATCTGGTACGAAACGGTGATGGAGCGCATCACCGGCTGGTACAAGCGGCGCTCGCAGCTGGTGCTGTTTTGCGTCGGCCTGTTCTACGCCAGCGCGATGAACATCGACGCGATCGAACTGAGCAAGCGCCTGTGGGGCGACGACCAGGTGGCGGCCCAG
>DATMSN010000101.1:0-1871 GCA_035565375.1 Duganella sp.
CCTGCCCTTGCCGGGCGCCGGGCGCTTGCGGGGTGCGGGACGGGGCGTTGCGGGGGCTGCGGGGCTGGCCAGGCGTGCGATTGTCGGCGGTTTTAGGTTTATTGCTGGCTTCTGACATTGTTTTTTACAAGATTGGAGCGCGGAACTCGCGCACCGAATTATAATGCGGCTAATGGAAAACCCTACCCAATTCGTCCAATGGCTGCGTTCCGTCGCGCCCTACATCCACGCCTTCCGCGGCAAGACCTTCGTGGTCGCCTTCCCCGGTGAACTGGTCAGCGCCGGCGCGCTGCAGGTGCTGGCCCACGACCTGTCGCTGCTGCACGCGCTCGACATCAACGTCACCGTGGTCTACGGCTCGCGCCCGCAGGTGGCCGAGCAGCTGGCGCTGCGCAACGTCGAGGGCCGCTTCCACAACGGCGTGCGCATCACCGACATCGCCGCCATGGAGTGCGCCAAGGAGGCCGCCGGCGAGCTGCGGCTCGACATCGAGGCCGCCTTCAGCCAGGGCTTGCCGAACACGCCGATGTCGAACGCGGCCATCCGTATCATTTCCGGCAACTTCATCACCGCCCGCCCGCTCGGCGTCATCGACGGCGTCGACCTCGAGCTGACCGGCGTCACCCGCAAGGTCGACGCCGAGACGATCCACTCGATCCTCGGCTCGGACGGCCTGGTGCTGCTGTCGCCGCTGGGCTTCTCGCCCACCGGCGAGGCCTTCAACCTGACGATGGAGGACGTCGCCTGCAGCGCCGCCATCGCGCTGCACGCCGATAAACTCGTGTTCATCACCGAGACCGACATGATGGTCGACGCCGCCGGCACCGAGATCCGCGAGCTGTCGTCGCACCAGGCCGAGGCCGTGCTGCAGGCCGGCTTCCTGCCCGACGCCACCGCGTTCTACCTGAAACACTGCGTCAAGGCTTGCGACAACGGCGTCGAACGCTCGCACATCGTGCCGTTCGCGATGGACGGCTCGGCGCTGCTCGAGCTGTTCACCCACGACGGCGTGGGCACCATGATCTCGCACGAGAACCTCGAATCGCTGCGCAAGGCCACCATCGAGGACGTCGGCGGCATCATCAAGCTGATCGAGCCGCTCGAGGCCGACGGCACGCTGGTCAAGCGCGGGCGCGAGCTGATCGAGCGCGAGATCGACTACTTCTCCGTCATCGAGCACGACGGCGTGATCTTCGGCTGCGCGGCGCTGTATCCGTTCCCGGAGCAGAAAATGGCCGAAATGGCATGCCTGACCGTCAACCCCGAGGTGCAGGCCCAGGGCGACGGCGAGCGCATTTTGAAGCACATGGAGAACCGCGCGCGCGCCATCGGCGTGACCAAGTTGTTCGTGCTGACCACGCGCACGTCGCACTGGTTCCAGAAGCGCGGCTTCGTGCCGACCACCGTCGACGCGCTGCCCAAGGACCGTCAACGCATGTATAACTGGCAGCGCAAATCCCAGGTCCTGATTAAGTCTTTATAATCACGGTTTATCGACAGTTTTAGGAGCAACTCAGATGGCCCGTACCGTTCAATGCGTCAAACTCAACAAGGAAGCCGAAGGACTGGACTTCCCGCCGTATCCGGGTGAGCTGGGTAAGAAGATCTACGAATCGGTGTCGAAGGAGGCGTGGGCCGCATGGCTCAAGCACCAAACCATGCTGGTCAACGAGAACCGCCTGAACCTGGCCGACCAGCGCGCGCGCAAGTATCTGGCGCAGCAGATGGAAAAGCACTTCTTCGGCGACGGCGCCGACGCCGCCATGGGTTACGTGCCGCCGACCGAGTAAGTATAAAAAACCCAAACCGGCGTTGCGGCCAGCGGCCGCCGCGGGTTTGGGGTCGTACCCCACTGGGTACGACCCCGGTTT
>DATMSN010000102.1:0-3074 GCA_035565375.1 Duganella sp.
GCGCGCCGCCTCGAAGCGCAGCCGCTGCAGCAGCGAGCGGCGGTTGTGCAAGCCGGTCAATTCATCGGTGGTGGCCAGCAGTTCCAGTTCGCGCACGGTATCGCCCAGCGTGCGCGAACTGGCGCGCAATTCGATCAGCGCCATGACCTGGCGCGCCAGCCGCGTCAGCATCGAGCGCCGCGCCGCGTCCAGGCCGCCCGGCTTGGTGTCCATCACGCACAGCGTGCCGATGGCGAAACCGTCCGACGACGTCAGCGCCACGCTGCTGTACATGCGCATGTACGGCGGGTTGACGGTCAGCGTCATCCTGGCGGTGCGGCAATCCTCGGTCAAGTCGGCGATCTCGGTGTAAGCGTCGCCCAACACCGCCAGCGAGCAGTAACTCTCGCCGCGCGGCAACTCGCCCATGTGCATGCCGGCGCACGATTTGATCCATACCCGGTCGGCGTCGACCAGCGAGACGAAGGCATAGGGGACGTCGCAGACGCGCGCGGCCAGCTCGGTGAGAAAGCTGAAGTCTTCGCAGGCGGGGGTGTCAAGGATATCGTAGCGGTGCAGCGCGTCCAGCCTGAACTGGTCCGCCGGCGGGCGAGAGGTGGTCAGCGTATGTACGTTGTCTGCGGCCAGCATAGGGTCCCCTGTAGCGACGTCGTTTTATTATAGGTGGATGCTACCAGTTAATTTTATAACAAAACCGGGGCGACTAACCATCCGCCCCGCCGCCGACCCGCAAATTATTTATGATTGTGTCATGATCTCGCGCAGCGCCTTTTCAAACACGGCGGCCGGCTGGCCGCCCGAGATCAAATGGCGTTCGTTGATGATCACCGCCGGCACCGAGTTGATGCCGTGGCGCTGGAAGAACTGCTCGCGCTCGCGCACCTCG
The DNA here is from genome assembly GCA_035565375.1 of Duganella sp. GTDB lineage: Bacteria > Pseudomonadota > Gammaproteobacteria > Burkholderiales > Burkholderiaceae_D > Rugamonas. The sequence goes on from DATMSN010000102.1 coordinate 887, forward strand.
GCCGCGTAGCGGTCCGATTCCAGCACCTCGGCGGCGACCGCCGTGTCCAGGCCCACCTCGCCGGCCACGCGCAGCAGCACCTCGTGCGAGCTGGGATCGTCCCCCAGCGTGAAGTAGGCGGCGAACAGCGCCTCCTTGAGCGCGCGCTGCTTGCCTTCGCCCTCGCCCTCGGCCCAGTGCAGCAGGCGGTGGGCGTCGAAGGTGTTGTAGATGCGGCTGCGCTTGTGCATGGCGAAATCGAAGCCCACCTCGGCGCCGCGCGCGCGGATCATGGCGCGCGCCTGGTCCTGCTGCTCGGGCGAGGAGCCGTATTTCTCGGTCAGGTGTTCGTCGATGTTCTGGCCCTCCGGGCCCATCTTGGGATTGAGCTCGAACGGCTGGAAATGCAGGCTGACGTCGGCCTCGTCGCCGAGCTTGTCCAGCGCCTGTTCCAGCGACTTGAGGCCGATCGCGCACCACGGGCAGGAAACATCGGAGACGAAATCGATTTTGACGGGAGTGCTCATGCGGGGGCCTTTGCTGAAAGTGATAAGTCAGCATATAGCGGCGCTCGTCTCAAATTCAAGCGCCGGCGCCCTCGCCGGCCTTATTTTTTGGCTTTGACGGCGTCTTTGCTCTTGCTGCCGAAGCGGCTTTCCTTGCCGGCGATCAAGTTCGAGATGTTTTTACGATGACGGAAAATCAACAGCACGCACATGATGAACACGGCCGCCAGCTGCGGCTCGAAGCCGAACAGCAGGCCGTAGTAGAACGGCGCGAACAGCGCCGCCACCAGCGCCGCCAGCGACGAGTAGCGGAACGCGAACGCCACCGCCAGCCAGGTCACCAGGGTCGCCAGGCCCAGCCAGGGATTCAGGCCCAGCAGCACGCCCAGCGCGGTCGCCACGCCCTTGCCGCCGACAAAGCGGAAGAACACCGGCCACAGATGGCCGAGGAACACCGCGATCGCCACCAGCGCGATGGTGGCGTCGCCGATCTGCAACTGTTCCTGGAACCGGATCGCCAGCCACACCGCCAGCCAGCCTTTGACGCAGTCACCGATCAGCGTGACGACGGCGGCCGCCTTGTTACCACTGCGCAACACGTTGGTGGCGCCGGGGTTTTTGGAACCGTAGGTGCGGGGATCGGCGATGCCGAACAACTTGCTCGAAATGACGGCAAACGAGATCGAACCGAGCAGATAGGCGGCGACGGTCATCCAAACTGTATTCATTGTTTCCTCAAAAAGTGACGTACCCGGTGGACGCTCAAGCCACAAATACCTCTAAAACACGTAGGGCGGATTAGGCGGCACGCCGTAATCCGCCATGAGCCGCCGACGGCGCGTGCGGATGGCGGGGACCCGGGAATATACACTGCCAAGGCTCAGTCGGCCAGAGCGCAGTGCACCGCCTTGGCGCCCAGCAAATCCACCAGCACTTGCGGCGCGATGCCGACCAGGTATCCCCGCCTGCCGCCATTGATATAAATGGTTTCCAACGCAAGGATGCTATCCTCGACGTACACCGGCAGCGCCTTGCGGGTGCCGAACGGCGAAGTGCCGCCGATCTGGTAGCCGCTGTGGCGCGTGGCCACGTCCGGTTTGCACGGTTCGACCGACTTGCAACCGATGCCGCGCGCCAGATTCTTGGTCGACACCTTGCAATCGCCGTGCATCAGCACGATCAAGGGCTTGGCGCCGTCGTCCTGCATCACCAGCGTCTTGACCACGTGGTGCTCGTCGACGCCCAGTTCGCGCGAGGACACGCTGGTGCCGCCGTGCTCCTCGTAGTCGTAGGGGTGCTCCGTGAAGGGGACCTTGTGTTTGCGCAGAAACTGCGTGGCGGGGGTCTCGGAGATGTGCTCTTTTTTGGCCATGCGTGATACGCTGTTCGTGAAGTTGTCGTCTACAGGAGTTTCTCATTATGCAGCAGGAAATTCGCTTTGCCACTTTCAATGTATGCAATCTTTCCCAGCCTGGGGCGAAATTGTACGACAACTTGGCGCCGCTGACGCCGGACGACTACCAGGCCAAAGTGCTATGGACCGCCCAGCAGCTCGACCAGCTCGACGCCGACGTCATCGGTTTGCAGGAGATCTTTTCGATGGCGGCGCTGCGCGACGTGCTGGCCCACAGCCGCCGCTACAAGGAGGCGGCGCTGGCCGGTTTCGACCCGGCGCCCGATCCGCACAGCGGCGAGCCGCGCCT
>DATMSN010000103.1:0-7350 GCA_035565375.1 Duganella sp.
CCTGCCCCACCGCGCGCGGCGCCGAGCCGATGTGCCTGGCCAGCTCGCCGTAGGTGCGCACGCTGCCGCGCGGAATGGAGCTGATGGCGCCCCACACGGTTTTCTGGAACTCGGTGCCGGCCTGCTTGAGCGGCAGGTCGAAGCGGTAATCGGCATCCTCGCAATAGGCTTGCAGCTGGCTGAGCGCCAGTTCCGCCGCCGCGTCCCCGGCGTCCTTTGCATCAAAATGGGGCGGCAGGTAACACAGCTCGGTGATCAGACCACTTGCGGTACGCACTCCGATTTTTCCGAATGGCAATTCCGCGATGGCGGAAAAAATTTCACGCTGTTGTTGTATATTCGTCACAGATGGTGCACCAAAAAAGGTCTTCGTTGATCCAGGCCGTTTATCGCAACGCACCATCTTGTTGCGTGCCCGCGACAGCCTTGCGTTGTACAAGCCGCACAACGGTGCCGCGAAGGTGTCGCGTCACCCGCGCATTGTAAAACGCCGGGGCGAAAAAAAACGCACCTGAAGGTGCGTTTTTAAATCCTGCTTCACGTTCCCGGTCGTTTGCCTGTCCCCGTAGCGCGCTTGTGGCGGCCTGCAGCGACTATCACAACGACATTCTGTAAAACGTGTGTCTCCTCGATCGATTGCCGGTATCAAGTACCGTTTCTTTCACACTCCCCACCTACTATTCCTGGCCCTTGCTACTTCACCGAATTTGCTTATTCGGGAATCCCTGAGAGCGACGCCATCATAACGTATCTTTTTCGGTTTTTCCCGTTTTTTTCAGGTTGCAGCGCAGCGTTACTTTAAGAGTAAATTAAATTCGGGAGCCACAGAGAAATTTGTGGTACATATGTGATCAAGATCAAGAAGCCCAGCATCGTCAACAGCCATGGCCATACGGCAACGGTCAATTCGGTGATGCCCATCTTGGTGATGCCCGAGGCCACGTACAGGTTCAGGCCGACCGGCGGATGGCACATCCCCACTTCCATGTTGACGACGATCAAGATTCCGAAGTGCACCGGATCGATGCCCAGTTTCATCGCCACCGGAAACAGGATGGGCGCCATGATCAGCACGATCGACGACGGTTCCATCACGTTGCCCGCCAACAGCAGCAGCACGTTCACCACCAGCAGGAAACTGATCACGCCCAAGCCCTGGCCGGTGATCCACTCGGCCATCGCCTGCGGGATGTTTTCGCTGGTCATCAGGAACGAGAACAGGATGGCGTTGGTGATGATGTAGAGCAGCATCGCCGACATCGCCGCCGAATCGAGCAGCACTTTGCCCACCTGCTTGAGCTTCAAATCCTTGTAGACGAACACGGCGATGAAGAACGCGTACACCGCCGCCATCGCCGCCGCCTCGGTCGGCGTGAAGCTGCCGCTGTAGATGCCGCCCATGACGATGACGATCAGCAGCAGGCCCCAGGCGCTCTTGCGGAAGGTCGCCCAGCGTTCGCCCCAGCTGGCCTTGGGCATGCGCGGATAGCCTTTCTTGCGCGCCAGGTACCAGGTGGTCAGGCCCAGCAGGAACGCCAGCATGATGCCCGGCACCACGCCGGCCATGAACAGCTGGCCGACCGAGGTGTTGGTGGTGACCGAATACATCACCATCACGATCGACGGCGGGATCAGGATGCCGAGCGCGCCCGAGGTGGTGATGACGCCGGCGCCGAAGCTTTTCGGATAACCCTGGCGCACCATGGCCGGCAGGATGATCGAGCCGATCGCCACCACCGTGGCCGGCGACGAACCGGACACGGCCGCGAACAGCGCGCAGGCCAGCACGCCGGCCAGGGCCAGGCCGCCGTGCCAGTGGCCGACCATCGAGCTGGCGAAGTTGATCATGCGCCGCGCCACCCCGCCGTGCGTGAGGAAGTTACCCGCCAGGATAAAGAACGGGATGGCCATGATCTCGAATTTCTCGATGCCGGTGAACAGCTTGAGCGCGACCGTGTCGATCGGCACCTGGGTCATCGTGAACAGGAAGGTCAGCACCGTCAGGCCGAGCGAGATGGAGATCGGCATGCCGGTCAACATCAGCGCCAGCAGCAGCACGAAGATAATCAGGGCGTTCATGCTTGGGCTCCTTTGTCCAGTTCGTCTTCCAGGCCCTCGACGTGCGAGTGGTCGTGCTTGGGCAGCTCGCCGGTTTTGACGAACGCCACCAGCACCTGCAGGAAGCGGAAGCACATCAGGTAGGAACCCAGCGGCACGGCCAGGTAGACGATCCACATCGGCATCTCCAGGTCGGCCGAGACCTGGTCGGTCTGCGCCATGTGGTGGACGAAGTTGGCGCCCAGGGTGCCGATGATGCCGGTGAACAGCGCGCCGGCCAGCAGGCCGAAGACGACGAACTTGTTGCGCCACGGCGTGTTCATGCGGTTGATGATGACGTCGACGCCGACGTGGATGCCGGTGCGCACGCCGTACGCCGCGCCGAACTTGGCCATCCAGACGAACATGTAGATGCACGCTTCCTGCGCCCAGCTGGTGTTGACTTGAATGAGGAAGTCCTGCAGGCCGGGAATCGGCAGGCCGGACAGGTAGCGGTGCAGCACCGCGATGAAGATCAGAATGGTGGCCGCGCCCATCAGGGTCGCGATCAGCCACTCTTCGAGCCGATCGAGGAATTTCATGGAGGGTATCCTTCAGTGAGGAATGGTGGACGGGGCGACGAGCGCCGCCCCGCCAGGCAGGCTTTTTATTTAGCCGCTTCTTTATTGATGGCCGAGATCAGGTCTTTGCCGATCCGGCTTTCCATCGATTGCTGCACCGGCAGCAGGGCCTTGCGCCACTCCGCCTGTTCTTTCACGCTCAGCGTGTAGATCTCGGTCTTGCCGGTCTTCCTGATCGCCTCGAGCGCCAGGTCGTTGTCGCGCTGGGCGATGGCCTTCTCGAACGTGGTCGCTTCCTTCATCGCCTTGTCGAGCGCGGTGCGGATGTCGGCCGGCAGGCCGTCCCAGAACTTCTTGTTGACGATCACGGCGTAGCCCAGGTAGCCGTGGTTGGACACGGTCACGTACTTCTGCACCTCATGCATCTTCTGGGTGTACATGTTCGACGGCGGATTCTCGGTGCCGTCGACCACGCCCGTCTGCAAGGCCTGGTAGACCTCGGAGAACGCCAGCACCTGCGGGTTGGCGCCCAGCGCGCGCATCTGCGCGTCGAGCACCTTGGACGACTGGATGCGCATCTTCAGGCCCCGGAAGTCGGCCGGCGTGCGCAGCGGCTTGTTGGCCGACATGACCTTGAAGCCGTTGTCCCAGAACGCCAGGCCGGTGATGCCCTTCGACTCGAGCTTCTTCATCAGGCCCTTGCCGATCTCGCCTTCGGTGACGTTGTACAGCGCGGTCTTGGAGGGGAAGACGTATGGCAGGTCGAAGGCCTCGAATTCCTTCACGCCCAGCGGGCCGAACTTGGCCAGCGACGGCGCCAGCATCTGCACCGCGCCCAGCTGCAACGCTTCGAGTTCTTCCTTGTCCTTGTACAGCTGGCTGTTCGGATACACCTCGACCTTGACGCGGCCGTTGGTGGCCTTCTCGGCCAGTTGTTTAAACCGCTCGGCAGCCTGGCCCTTCGGGGTGTCGGTCGCCACGACGTGGCTGAATTTAATGACGATAGGAGCTTGCGCGTAGGCGTTAAAGCTCAATGCTGCGCTCAGCACGAGCAAGGCGTGTTTCAGTTTCATGAAGTCTCCTGGGGGGGTGAAAGTACACTATTATTGTAGTTTGATAGATTCTTCAGGACAACGTCGCATTATTCAATTGTGGAAAACCACAATGACTAGCCTCCGCTAACGCTATACCCTGAGCGCCCATGAAAAACCCGCATTCCCAGCCGCTTCCAGCCCGACCGAACTCCACGCTGCGCTGGTTATTGCCGATCGTGCTGGTGTTGTTTTTTCTAGCGATTTTAATCTGGCTGCCGTGGCAGGCGCGCCAAATGGAAAGCAACGAGCGCCAGGAGCAGCTGATCGCCGACACGCTGTGGGTTGAGCAAACGATACGCTTTCAAATGGGCCGCGACGAGGAAAGCCTGCGCGCGCTGGCGCAGGAGATCAGCATCGCCCGCCTGTCCGCCGACCAGCTGCACGAGCGCCTGGCCCGGGTGCTCAAGAACGGTCATGAAGTGCTGCGCGTGGTCTGGCTGGGCGCGGACGGCAAGCTGGTGGCCAGTAGCGATCCGCAAGCGACTCCGGTCGAGCTCACACCGGCGTCCACAGCGACGATGGAGCTCACCCGCAAGACGCGCACCTCGATGTACACCCAGCCCGAAGTGCAGGCGTCGACCTTGACGGCCGCCCCTTCCGAGGTGCTGATGGATTACCACGTGCCGCTGTTCCGCGGCGCCGACTACATCGGCGACCTGATCGCCACCTATAAAACCAGCGCGCTGCTCGACGAGATGGTGCCGTGGTGGTTCGCCCAGGACAACCAGGTCACGCTGGTCGACCGCGACGACAAGGTGCTGGCGCGGCGCGCGGCGGCCGGTCCCGGCCACGGCGTCTACACGCACAAGCGCGCGCTCGACCTGCCGGGAGCCTCGGTCAGGCTGGTGACGGACAGCGTCAAGAGCGCGCCCAAGCTGCTGCCCAATTTGCTGGTCGGCTCGGTCATCGTGCTCTCGCTCGGATTGTTATGGAGCCTGGTGGCGCTGTGGGGCCACATCTCGCGCCGGCTCGAGGCCGAGGGCGCGCTGCGCCAGCAGATGTCGTTCCGCACCGCGATGGAGAACTCGCTGGTGACGGGCCTGCGCGCGCGCGACCTCGAAGGCCGCATCACCTACGTCAACCCGGCGTTCTGCCAGATCGTCGGCTACCCGGCCGACGAAATCGTCGGCCGCCTGCCGCCCATGCCGTACTGGGCGCCGGAAGCGATGGAGGAATACCAGTCGCGCTTCGCCTCGGTCCTGGCGGGCAAGGTCACGCCGCAGTTCGAGACCTTCTTCCAGCGCCCCGACGGCCAGCGCGTGCCGGTGCTGGTGTTCGAGGCGCCGCTGGTGGACAACAACGGCCAGCAGACCGGCTGGATGGGCTCCATCCTCGACATCTCGGACCGCAAGCGCGTCGAGGAGCTGAACCGCCAGCAGGAGGAGAAGCTGCAGGCCAGCGCGCGCCTGGCGACGATGGGCGAAATCGCCTCGATGCTGGCGCATGAACTGAACCAGCCGCTGGCCGCCATCTCCAGCTACACCACCGGCGCGCTCAATGTGCTGGGGCGGGCGCGGGACAAGGGCGACGCGGTCGACGCGGCGTTGCTCAAGCCCGCGCTGGAGCAGGCCAGCGCGCAGGCGCGGCGGGCCGGCCAGATCATCCGCAGCGTGCACGAATTCGTCAAGAAGCGCGAGCCGCTGCGCCAGGCCGTCGGCATCCAGTCGCTGCTCGACGGCATCCAGGCGCTGATCGAACTGCAGGCCCGGCAAAGCTACGTCTCGTACCAGACCGACATCCCGGCCGACCTGCCGGCGGTGCGCGCCGACCGCGTGATGATCGAGCAGGTGCTGCTGAACCTGACCCGCAACGCCATCGAGGCGATGCAGCACATCCCGCCGCAGCGGCGCATGCTCAACGTGGTGGCGGAGTATGATGCGGCCACCGCGCAGGTGAGCGTGGCGGTGATCGACCAGGGGCACGGCATTCCGGACGACGTGGCCGAGCGTTTGTTCTCGCCGTTTTTCTCGACCAAGGCCGAGGGGATGGGCATGGGATTGAACATTTGCCGGACTGCGATAGAATTCCACGGCGGCTCGCTCACCCACAGCGCCAATCCGCAGGGCGGGACCATATTTACGTTCGTGCTGCCGGCGGTGCCGGTGGCCACGGAACAGGAGACATAAGAAAATGCTGCACATCGTCGATGACGAAGCGGTCGTACGCGACTCGCTGACCTGGCTGGCCACTTCGCGCGGGATATCGTCGCGCGCCTACGAGGGCGCGCTGCAGTTTCTGCAGCAGGCGGAGATGGGCGAATTCGACGCCGACGGCGACTGCGTGCTGCTCGACGTGCGCATGCCGGACATGAACGGCGTGGCGGTGTTCGACCAATTGGCCGCGCGCGGGCTGACGCAGCGCATGCCGGTGATTTTCCTGACCGGCCATGGCGACGTGCCGATGGCGGTCGACACCTTGAAGCGCGGCGCCTTCGATTTCTTCGAGAAGCCGTTCAACGACAACCAGCTGATGGACCGGGTGCAGGAGGGGCTGGCCGGCTCGCGCCAGGCCGGAGAGATGGCGGCCGTGCACGCGCGCCTGGCGACCTTGTCGGTGCGCGAGCGCGAGGTGCTGGACCTGATCCTGGCCGGCAAGATGAACAAGGTGGTGGCCGACCAGCTGGGCATCAGCATGCGCACGGTGGAAGTGCACCGCGCGCACATCTTCGACAAGATGCAGGTCAAGACGGCGGTGGAGCTGGCGGGCTTGCTGAAGTAACGCTGTTGATAAGCCGCCGACGGCGCTTGCATGGCGGATTACGCTTCGCTAATCCGCCCTACGTGACTCCAGATCGGAGCTGGTTCTCGCGGCCAGCGGCAACGGTCACGTCAAAACACCTCGGATACACGTAGGGCGGATTAGGCGGAACGCCGTAATCCGCCATGCATGAGCCGCCGACGCACTCGCCGTGCAATCACCCCTTCTGCGTCGCGATCCACTCGTCAACCACCTTCTCCAGCACCGACAACGGCACATCGCCCGTCTGCAACACCGTGTTGTGGAAAGCCTTGATCGAGAACTTGTCGCCCAGCGCCAGCCGCGCCTTCTCCCGCAGATCGAGGATGCGGATCATGCCGATCTTGTACGCGCACGCCTGCCCCGGCATCACCACATAACGCTCCACCTCCGATGCCGGAATACCGTAGTCGATACCCTGCTGGCGCGTCCACTTCATCGCGTGCAGCCCCGTATCGACCACCAGCCGCCTGGCGCGGAACAGCTCCGCGTCGAGCTGCCCCAAACGACCCACGGTATCGCCGTCATACCATTTGTTCTCCGACGCCAGCTGCTCCGCATACAGCGCCCAGCCCTCGACATACGCCGATCCCGACCCGAATACCGCTTCTGCGTGGCTTGCTCCGGATCGCGGCGCACCTTGGCGTCGGCGACCTTGTCGGCCCATGTGTCGAAGCTCACAGCCTGCGCGGCGATGGAAAAGAGGCGCCGGCCAGCAGCGCTATGAACTTGGTTGAAGTTTGCATGGGCATGGGCCTTTAAGGAGGATAAGCACACGAGTGTAGCCCAACCGCGCCGCGCGAACCAGCGCTCAACCCGGGGTCGCCGGCCCCCCGGCATGACAGGCCAGCGCCCATTCGACATGCTCGCGCACCAGCGCCGACGGGTGCTCCAGGCGCGCC
>DATMSN010000104.1:0-1888 GCA_035565375.1 Duganella sp.
GCTCGATCTTCTGCGCGCCCGCGTGCGGCGCGGCGCCGAGGGCGCAGATCAGCGCCGCCAGCGGCGCCAAGGTGGCAAGTCGTTTCAAGGTCACTCCTTTTTGAGCGTGCGTTCAAACAGCTGGTAGATGCGGCGGTATTGGTCGTACCAGCTTTCGGCGTGCACGTAGGCGTGGCGCTCCAGCGGATACGAGGCCAGCTCCCAGTTGTCCTTTTTCAGTTCGATGAAGCGCTGCGCCATGCGCACCGAGTCCTGGTAGAAGACGTTGTCGTCGATCATGCCGTGCGCGATCAGCAGGTGGCCTTTGAGCTTGTCGGCGTATTCGATCGGCGACGATACCTTGTACGCTTCCGGGTCCAGCTCCGGCGTGTTGAGGATGTTGGCGGTGTATTCGTGGTTGTAGGTGGTCCAGTCGGTGACGGGCCGCAGCGCCGCGCCGGCCTTGAACTGGTCCGGCGCCCGCAGCATCGCCATGAAGGTCATGAAGCCGCCGTAGCTGCCGCCGTAGATGCCGACGTTGCCGGCGTCGCCCTGGTGGTTGGACACCATCCAGTTCACGCCATCGATGTAGTCCTCCAGTTCCGGATGGCCCATCTGGCGGTAGATCGCGGTGCGCCAGTCGCGGCCATAGCCGAGCGATGCGCGGTAATCCATGTCCAGCACGATGTAGCCCTTTTCCACCAGCAGGTTGTGGAACATCTGCTCGCGGAAGTAGACCGGGAAGCGCTGCGTGACGTTCTGCAGATAGCCGGCGCCGTGCACGAACATCACGACCGGATATTTTTTGCCCGGCTCCAGCGTGGCGGGGCGATACAGCTTGGCCCATACCGGATCGGCGCCGTGCGTCGACGGTACCGCGACGATTTGCGGCGCGATCCACTCGCGCGCCTTGTAGTCGGCGCTGCGGGTGTCGGTCAGCTGTTTGGCCGCGCCGCCGCCGCTGTCGACGGTGGCGATTTGCGTCGGCATGTAGGCGCTCGAGTAGCGCACCAGCAGCTTGCGGCCGTCCGGCGACAGGGCAAAACTTTCAACGCCGCCCAGCGACGTCAGTTCCTTCAACGCGCCGTTGCCGATGGAGCTGGAGCACACCTCATAGGTGCCCGGCAGCTTGGGATTGCACAGGAAGTAGGCGGTCTTGCCGTCGGCCGACCATTCGACGTTGCTGGCTTCCCATTTGCCCGAGGTGAGGGCGCGCGCGGCCGTGGCCCCGGCGACCGCCGCCGGCCGCAGGTAGATGTGGGCGTAGCCGCTTTCCTCCGACTGGTACCACAGCGTGCTGTTGTCGGGCTGCCAGCCGAAGCCGTTGCCGCGGTTGTTGACCCACGCGCTGTCGGTCAGGCGGTGCACCGGCCGCAGGGTGGCGGCGCCCAGGTCGACGGTGGCGATCCAGCGGTCCTTGTTGTCGATCGCCTGCGCCATGACGGCCACCTGCTTGCCGTTGTCGCTCCAGCGGATCGATTCGTCGCTGCTTTCGAACCGCACGCCGCGATTGCCTTTCAACGGATCGAGCTGGCGCGCGGCGCGCATCGCGGCCAGCGGGTCGACGTCGATGCCGGGCAGGGTGTCGAACGACAGTTCGGTCACTTTGCGCGTGGCCAGTTCGACCAGTTTCAGTTGCTGCGGTTGCGGGCCTTCGTCGCTCACGCGTTTGCGTTCGTCGTCGGTCTCCTCGTAGCCCGATTCGGTGACGTACTTCGGCAGCTTGCCGACGCGGCGCTTGTCGCCGTCCTTGGCGCTGGTGACCACCAGCAGGTAACGGCCGTCCGGCGACAGCGCGCTGGTTTCGATGACGACCTTCTCGCCCAGGTAGACCGGCAGCGGCGCGCGGGTGGGGTCGGCCTCGCGCTCCTGGTCGCGGCGGTCGCGGGTGGCGTCGCGCTCCTCCTTC
>DATMSN010000105.1:0-2970 GCA_035565375.1 Duganella sp.
CTGGGCCGCGGCGAATCCAGCAAGCAGATCGCGCGCGACCTGGGCCTCAGCGTGCGCACCGTCGAGGCCCATCGCCAAAGCATCAAGCGCCGGCTCGGCATCGACACGCTGCCCGAGCTGATCCGCTACGCCGTCGAGCACAGCGGCCCGAAGTAAGGGTTTTTGCTTAGGTGGCCACGCGTAGGCCACCCGCGCGCTGCGACGGATGCGGCGCACCGGCCCCTGCGGAACACTGCTCGCCTTCATCTTCGAGGAGACATCCGCATGGACACCATCCGTCGCCACCTGGTGTGGCTGGCCGTGGCCGTGGTCGGCGCATTCGCGCTCGGCACCGTGGCCCTCTCGCGCGGCGAGAGCATCAACGCTTTGTGGATCGTCACCGCGGCGATCTGCACCTACCTGATCGCCTACCGCTACTACAGCCTGTTCATCGCCGACAAGGTGCTGGGCCTGGACGGCAACCGCAAGACCCCCGCGCACCGCCACAACGACGGCCTGGACTACGTGCCGACCGACAAGAACGTGCTGTTCGGCCACCACTTCGCGGCGATTGCCGGTGCCGGCCCGCTGGTCGGCCCGGTGCTGGCCGCGCAGATGGGCTACCTGCCCGGCATGCTGTGGATCCTGGCCGGCGTGGTGTTCGCCGGCGCCGTGCAGGACTTCATCGTGCTGTTCATCTCGATGCGCCGCGACGGCCGCTCGCTGGGCGACCTGATCAAGTCGGAGCTGGGCCAGATCCCCGGCATGATCGCGCTGCTGGGCACCTTCATGATCATGGTCATCATCCTAGCGGTGCTGGCGCTGATCGTCGTGAAAGCCTTGACCGGCTCGCCGTGGGGCAGCTTCACCGTGATGGCGACGATCCCGATCGCGCTGTTCATGGGCGTCTATTCGCGCTACATCCGCGTCGGCCGCATCGGCGAGGTGTCGGTCATCGGCTTCGTGCTGCTGATGGCGGCCATCTTCGGCGGCCAGTACGTGCAGGAAAACCCGGCGCTGGCGCCGATGTTCAACTTCACCGGCACCGAGCTGACCTGGATGCTGATCGGCTACGGCTTCGTCGCCTCGGTGCTGCCGGTGTGGCTGCTGCTGGCGCCGCGCGACTACCTGTCGACCTTCCTCAAGATCGGCACCATCGTCGGCCTGGCGCTGGGCATCCTGTTCGTCGCGCCGTACCTGAAAATGCCGGCCATCACCAAATTCATCGACGGCACCGGCCCGGTCTGGTCCGGCTCGATGTTCCCGTTCCTGTTCATCACCATCGCCTGCGGCGCCGTGTCCGGCTTCCACGCGCTGATCTCGTCGGGCACCACGCCCAAGATGATCGAGAACGAAAGCCACGCCCGCTTCATCGGCTACGGCGCCATGCTGATGGAATCGTTCGTCGCCATCATGGCGCTGGTGGCCGCCTCGACCATCGAGCCGGGCATCTATTTCGCCATGAACAGCCCGGCCGCGCTGATCGGCACCACGGCCGAGTCGGCCGCGCACGCGATCTCGCAGTGGGGCTTCTACGTCACGCCCGAGATGCTGACCCAGACCGCCAGGGATGTCGGCGAGCACAGCATCATCTCGCGCGCCGGCGGCGCCCCCACCCTGGCCGTCGGCATGGCCCACATCCTGTCGAACGTCATCGGCGGCCAGGCCATGATGGCGTTCTGGTACCACTTCGCCATCCTGTTCGAGGCGCTGTTCATCCTGACCGCCGTCGACGCCGGCACCCGCGCCGGCCGCTTCATGCTGCAGGACTTGCTGGGCGCGTTCGCGCCGTCGATGAAGCAGACCGACAACGTGTTCGCCAACCTGACCGCCACCGCGCTGTGCGTGGCGGCCTGGGGCTACTTCCTGTATCAGGGCGTGGTCGATCCGCTGGGCGGCATCAACACCCTGTGGCCGCTGTTCGGCATCGCCAACCAGATGCTGGCGGCGATCGCGCTGATGCTGGGCACCTGCGTGCTGTTCAAGATGAAGCGCGGCAAGTTCGCCTGGGTCACCGTGGTGCCGACCATCTGGCTGCTGCTGTGCACCCTGACGGCCGGCTGGCAAAAGATTTTCGACGCCAATCCGAAGGTCGGCTTCCTGGCGCACGCGGCCAAGTACCAGGCCGGGCTCGACGAGGGCAAGCTGCTGGCGCCGGCCAAGTCGGTGGCGCAGATGCACCAGATCGTGTTCAACGATTATCTGGACGCGTCGCTGGCCGGCTTCTTCGTCGTCGTCGTGCTCAGCGTGCTGGTGTTCGGCATCCGCACCGTGATGCAGGCGCGCGCCAACGCCAAGCCGACCGCCATGGAAAGCCCGATGGTGCTCGCGCCCCAGGTGCGGTGATGCTGGGCGACATCGCCAAGGCCGGCCGTTATCTGGGGCAGAGCATGCGCCTGATGATGGGCCTGCCCGACTACGACACCTACGTCAGCCACCGGGAAGCCACCCATCCCGACGAGCCGATGATGACGTACGAGGAATTCTTCCGCGAACGCCAGGAGGCGCGCTACGGCGGCGCCGGCAAGCGCGGCGGCTGTTGCTAGCGGACGCCGCCCGTTGAAGGCCCAGGCCGGTTCCATGCGAACCGGCTTTTTTTTGCCTATTTACATTTATCCCGGAACTTTTTATCGCACCAGCCTGTCTAAATTCGTCTAGCCGCGTCGGCGGCGGTTTTGGGGAGGCACATGGCACAGAAGTTTTCCTACCATCAAGCGTTGGCGCGCGGTCCCGGAGCTCCATCATGAGCAAGATGGAACAGCATCTGGACGCCACGCTGGAACAGATACTCGAACTGGCGCGCTGGGCGCCCAGCGGCGACAACACCCAGCCGTGGCGCTTCGAGATCCTCGACGCGCGCCGCCTGATCGTGCACGGCCACGACACGCGCGACCACTGCGTCTACGACCTCGACGGCCACCCCAGCCAGATCTCGCTCGGCGCGCTGCTCGAGACGATGGCCATCGCCGCCAGCACCTTCGGCCTGGCGAT
>DATMSN010000106.1:0-12937 GCA_035565375.1 Duganella sp.
GTGCCGTAGGCGATGCCGCGGCCGGCGGTGCTCATGTAGACCCGGCCGAAGACGTTCATGTCGCCGGCCACCATGCCGCCGTTGGCCAGTCCACCGTACTGGTGGGCGGCGTCGTTGACGCGCACCCAGGTGGCGCCGGCGTCGGTCGAGCGCAGCATGCCGTGCACGCTGCCCACCGTGCCGTGCAGGTACACGGTCGGATAGCTGGCCTGCGGTGCCGTCTTACCAAAGCCCACAGCGTCGCACTGGTTCACCGTCGCGACCTTGGAGAAGGTGGCGCCGGAGTCAGTGGAGCGCGAAATCCCGCTGCCGTTCAGGCATACCCACAGGTCGCCCTCGCGTCCCGGGGCCGGACGTATCAGGTTGGAACCGCCGGCGGACAGGCTGCTCTTGAGCGTGAACGAGGCGCCGCCATCGACGCTGGCCAGCAGCTTGCCATTGTCATAGGCGTAGAACTTCGACGGGTTGACCGGATCGGCGACCGGACGCGCATTGCTGGCCGTGAGCCCGGAGATCGGCGCCCAGCTGCCGCCGAAGTTGGTCGAGCGATAGCTGACGTTCGAATCGGCGGGGCTGTGCAGCAAGGCGTAGCCGTCGGCCGACAACGCCAGATTGCCTTTGCCGCCGTTCAGCACCGGCGATTTGGTCCAACTGGAGCCGCTGTTGGTGGTGTAGTACATGTCATTGCCCACGCGCGCCATGATGCGCGGGTCCTGCGCGGCGATGGCGAGGCCGGTGGTGGTGCCGGTTTGCGGCGAGTGGCGCACGCCGTATTGCGCCGGGTCGGCGTTGATGAAGCCATCGAAATCGCCGATCGCCGACACCAGCGGGCCGTTCGGGATGCTCTGGAAATCGAACGGCACCGTTTCCTCCAGCCCGGCGACGTCGAACGCCCAGGTGGTGGTGCTGACGTTGATGTCGCTGGTTTTGAACAAGCCGTTACCGGAGACCACCCATGCCTTTTTGCCGTCGAAGGGATCGAACTCCACCGAACCAGCCCAGTGGATCGATGTGTCGGTGATCCAGTTCGCGCCCTTGGGATCGATCGCGAATCCGCGCGCCACCACGTCGGTCCAGGTGCGGCCGGCGTCCTTGGAAGTGAAAATGCGGTCGCCGTACTGATTGGCGCCCTGTTGCATCCAGGTGTTGATGGTGGAGACCACCAGGTGTTTCGGGTCGTTGCGGTCGATGCTGATGCCGCCGAACGGCCGCGCGAAGCCGGCCGGCGTGATGTTGGTCCAGTTGCCGCCGACGGCGTCGTATTCCCATACCTGGCCATTGTCCATCGGCTCGTTGGTGCCGGGATGCGGTCCGGCGCCGTTGGCGTAGGTGATGTACAGCAGCCCCTCGGGCGACATGACGGCGCGCTGCGGCATCAAGCCGGTCGGGCCGCCCTCGACCGGCACGAAGGTCTCGCCGGCGTCATAGCTGAAATACAGGTTGGGTCCCGCCGAGTCGAAGCGCGACACGCCGACGAACATGCGCTGCGCCAGTCCGCCGTCCACGCTGGTGGGGTCGAGCAGCACGAAGCTGACGCCATTGTCATTCGGGGTGCTGGTGACCTCGAAGCCGGGCATGCGGCTCCAGGTGGCGCCGGCATCCGAACTTTTGAACAGCCCATCGCGGCGCGTGCCCGCGTACAGCACGTTACCCGAGCCGGGATCGACCTGCAGCTTCTCGCCGTTCTGCCTTCCCATGCCGTTGCCGTGGGATTTGAACTGGCTACTGACGTCGGTGACGGTGAAGGTCTTGCCGTAGTCGCTCGAGCGCAGCACCGCGGTCTTGCCGCCGCTGAAATAGCTGGTACCCGCGAGCATATAGACGTTGGCCGCGTTGTGCGGATCGACCGCCAGCGACTCGATGCCCAGCAAGCCGACATCGGCCTGGCCTATCCAGTCGGTCATCGACGCCCAGCGCGATTTGGCGGCGTCCCAGCGATATGCGCCGCCGACGTCGGTGCGGACGTAGACGACATCGCGTTCAAGCTTGCTAGGGACAACCCCGGTGACGAAGCCGCCGCCGCCGATGGCGACCGAGTCCCAGTGGTAGTTTTCCGCCGTTGAGACGAGCGGGATCGACAGCGCTGCCGCGAGCAGCGCTACAACGTGCTTGGTTCTCATTTAATTGTCTCTCTTAGATTTATAGTTATCACGCCTCGGATGGGCGTCTGACCATTCTGCGATGCCGATCAAGGGTCCGCAATTACGAAAATCACCAGAACACTTAATGAAATTTGGCCTACAAACTTTTACTAGCTTCAGTCACAAACATGATTAGATCGCGCCGACCGTTGACACGCCCGATCGTAATATCGATACTTCCCGCAACCGAAAATCAAAATAAGCAGCGGACGATGGCCTCGGTTTCATTCGTGCTTTGCCCGAATTGCAAGATGCGGTACAGTCTCGGAAATACCCGCTTCCATTTCGTCGTCTTTAAATACTGGTAAATACATGAACCTTCGCCACATCCTGTTTGTACCCGCCGCACTGGCCGCCGCCGGCGCGGGCTTCGCCGCCGACCGTTTGACCGTCACCGTCACGCACAACCTGGATCAGGCGCGTCCATCGGAAACGATCACCATCCCGTGGAGCGAGGTCAATCGCGTGCTGCCAGGCGCGCTGCTGCAGCATATCGAAGTCAAGGACGCCGCCGGCCGCGTGCTGCCGTACCAGGTCACCAATGTCGCACCGCAGGCCAAGGATCCCAAGAATGTCGGCATCGCGTATGGCGACCTGATTTTCCAGCACAACTTCGCCGCCGGCGAAAAGAAGGCCACCTTCACCGTCGAAAAGATCGAGGCGATGGCGCCGCCCTTCCCTAGCAAGGTCTCGGCGCGCTATGTACAGGAGCGCCTGGACGATTTCGCGTGGGAGAACGACAAGGTCGGGCACCGCACCTACGGCCCCGCGCTGGCCGCGCCGGCACCCGAGGGCAGCGGCAAGGAGGTGCTGGTCACCAGCGGCATGGATATCTGGCACAAGCGAGTGGCCTATCCCATCGTCGACCGCTGGTACAACAAGGGCCACGACCATTATCACCATGACGAAGGCGAAGGCATGGACATGTACAACGTCGGCAAGTCGCGCGGCGCGGGCGGCACCGGCATCTGGGACGGCGGCACCCTGTACACCAGCGTGAACTACGCCAAGTGGAAAGTCATCGCCAACGGCCCGGTGCGCGCGATCTTTGAACTGAACTACGACGCCTGGGACGCCGCCGGCACCAAGGTGTCGGAAGTCAAGCGCTTCACCGTCGACGCCGGACACTACTTCGACCAGATCGAAAGCACCTTCACCTTCACCGGTCCGCAACAGCTGACCGCCGCCGTGGGACTGAACAAGACCCCGGCCGACAAGGGCCAGGAAGCCGTGATCACGCCGTCGACCGTGCCCGCCGACCGCTCGATGGCGCAGTGGATCGAGCAGAAGTCGAACGGCGCCTTCGGCACCGCCATCATCGTGCCGACCGCCGACGAAAAAGGCTACGCCGAAGACAAGCTCAATACGCTGATGCTGGCCAAGGTCATCTCCGGCCAGCCGCTGCGCTACTACGTGGGCTCCGGCTGGACCCGTGGCGGCGATTTCGCCAACCGCGACGACTGGCAAAAGTACGTGGCGGCGCAGGCGGCGCGGGTACGCTCGCCCGTCAGCGTCACGCTGGGCGCATCGAATTAATGCAGTTTAAACCGGGCACTCCTTCCCTGCCGGTGGCACGCCGTCTCTCCTCGGCGCTGCTGCTGGCAGGGTTTTCTATTCTGGCATTGAACGCTTCCGGTAGTGCCCACGCGGCGGCCGCCGCCAACGACACTTGGCGCCTGGCCTTCGGCGGCGGCAAACCGGCGGCCGGCTACACCGCCGTGCAGCCAGATATGGAATACGACGAAAAACGCGGTTTCGGCTTCGAGCCGGGCGCCGTGGTGCGCAATGTCCAGGCACGCACCAGCCACCTGAGCGCCGACAAGCCCTTCTTCTTTTCCGTCGATCTGCCCGAGGGGAACTACAACGTCACTATCACCTTCGGCGGCGGCGAGTCCGCGTCGAACACCACCGTCAAATCGGAACTTCGCCGGCTGATGCTGGAGAATGTGTCGACCGCGCCCGGCTCGCTGGTCAAACGCAGTTTCACCGTCAACGTCCGCACGCCGCGCATTCCGGCAGCCGACGGCATCGCCGCCGGCGCCGTCAAGTTGAAGGCGCCGCGCGAAACGGTGCAGGAAGCCTGGAACTGGGACAAGCGCCTGACGCTGGAAATCAACGGCGCCAAGCCGGCGATCAGTACCATCGAGATCGTCCCGGCTACCACACCGACGCTGTTCCTGCTCGGCGACTCCACCGTCTGCGACCAACCCGGCGAACCTTACAGCAGTTGGGGACAAATGCTGCCACGCTTCCTCAAGCCCGGTATCGCGGTCGCCAACCACGCCGAATCCGGCGAAACCTACCGCGATTCGCTGGCTCGCCGTCGGCTCGACAAAGTCGTCAGCGCCATGCGGCCGGGCGACACGGTGCTGATGCAGTTCGGCCACAACGACCAGAAACAGATCAAGGAAAACAAGGGCGGGCCCTTCACCACCTACAAGGACGAGATCCGCGCGCACGTCGACGCCATCCGCGCACACGGTGGCATCCCGGTCATCGTATCGTCGATGGAGCGCCGCAATTTCGACGCGGCGGGCAAGGTCGTGCCGTCGCTGCGGGATTATGCCGACGCGGCACGCGAATCGGCGAAGGAACTGGACGTCGCCTTCATCGACCTCAATGCGATGAGCAAACCGTTCTACGAGGCGCTGGGGCCCGAGCTGTCGAAGCAAGCCTTCGCCGAGCCGCAGCCGGGACGCATCGACAACACCCACCACAACAACTACGGCGGCTACGAGCTGGCGCAGGCCGTGTTGACCGGTTTGCGACGCAGCGGCGTGCCCGCCGCCGCCTTCATCGCCGACGGCTACGGCAATTTCGATCCATCCCATCCCGATCCGGTGGCCTCGTTCGCGGTGCCGGCCAGTCCCACCTTCACCAACGAACGCCCGCTGGGCGACGAGGCAAACCAATAAAATGAAGATCACGCGGCAGCTGGCCGTTGGCATCACGCTGGCGATCGCCAGCTTCGCGTCGCGGGCGGCCGACGCCTATGTTTTCGCCTACTTCACCGGCAACGGCGAGGACGGACTACATTTCGCCGGCAGCGCCGACGGCTACAAGTGGGACAAAATGGGCGGCGGCCGCAGCTTCCTGGCGCCCAAGGTCGGCAACGCCAAATTGATGCGCGACCCCTGCATCGTACGCGGCCCGGACGGAACGTACCACATGGTCTGGACCTCCGGCTGGAACGAGAACAACATCGGCTATGCCTCTTCAAAAGACCTGGTCAACTGGTCGCCGCAGCAACAGGTGCCGGTGATGGCGCATGAACCGGGCGCGCTGAACGCCTGGGCGCCGGAGATCGTCTACGACGACAAGCGCGGCGAGTTCCTGATCTTCTGGGCGTCGACGATACCGGGGCGATTCCCCGCCACCGACGGCTCCTCGGAGGAAAAATACAATCACCGCATGTACTACACGACGACGCGCGACTTCGTCACGTACGCGCCGACGCGGCTGTACTACGATCCCGGCTTCAGCGTGATCGACGCCAGCTTCCTGCGCGCGAACGGCAAGAACTACCTGGTGGTCAAGGATGAAACGCGCAACCCGCCGAAGAAGCACTTACGGATAGCGGCGGCGCCGGATTTGCGCGGACCGTTCGGCGAACTCGGTGCGCCCATCACGCCGCCGGGCCTGTGGGTGGAGGGGCCGACCGCGCTGCAGATCGGCGAGGACGTGATCCTGTATTACGACGCCTACACGACCAAGCACTACGGCGCCATGCGCTCGCGCGACCTGGTGCACTGGGAGGACGTGACGGCGAAGATGCGGTTCCCGGACGAAGGCACGCCACAGCGGCTGCGCCACGGCACGGTGATCGCCGTGCCGGAAGAACTCCTCGGCACGTTGAATAAATCCGAACCACGCAGGGCGGATTAGGGCGTTCCGTCGACCCCGGTTATTTCACCAACAACTGCAACGAACTATCATTAATCTCAAACTTGTTCGTCTTCAGCATGGTGATGATCTCCGCTCCCGCCAGCAGCACCGGCCCGTATCCATGCGCCGCGTACACGTTCACCGGCCGATACGCATAGAAAGCCGGATCGAAGCCCATCCCCGTTCCAACGCAAACCCCTTCAACCTGCCCCTTCGCATTGACCTTGGTCGCCACCGCGTTCCAGGCCAGCATGACGGCCGGCGCGTAAGCCATCTTGTCGATATAGCCCTTGTTAATCGCGCGCGCCATCGAATACGCGTAGATCGCTGTCGCCGACGTCTCCAGATAGGTATCGTTACGGTCCAGCAGTTGATGCCACAAGCCCGTGCCATCCTGATACGACACCAGCCCCTTGACGTGAGCGCGCAACTGCTTGAGCACCATCGGATATCCAGGATGATCCTTCGGCAGCACATCGAGCAGCTCCACCATGGTCATCACCGCCCATCCGTTGGCGCGCGCCCAGTGGAATTCCGGATGCACATCCATGCCCTGTACCCAGCCATGCATGTAAATGCCCTTGCGTTCATTGAACATCCGCTTCGAGAACTGCTCCACCTGTTTGACGGCATCGTCATAGTAACTGGCGTCGCCGGTCAGCTTGCCCATCTGCGCCAGCGCCGGCACGGCCATGAACAGATCGTCCAGCCACAGCGTATCGACCTGCGGACGCACGCGGGCCAAGGTCCCGTCCTTGAGCCGGTGCTCCTTGGTGCGGATGAAGGTGACGCAGCTATCGAGCAGCGGCTTGACGTCGGCCTGCAAGCCATCCTGCTTGGCCTTGACGATCGCCGCGCACACGGCGCCGATATCGTCCAGCGCATGCGGCTCCAGCATGCCGCGCACCGGCGACTTGCTTTGCGGGTTGGACTTCATGCGCGCCAGCGTGGCCGGCGCCATATTGGCCAGCAGCGTCAAGCGCTTGTTCACATAATCCTTGTAACGCTTGTCGCCGGTGGCGCCGCCCGCCGCCAGCATGCCGGCATAGGTCACGCCCCACTCGTAGCTGGTCAAGCGAAAATCACCGGGAGCGAGCACGGTGTCGTCGTCGATCTGGCTGAAATTGGTGATCTCCTTTTTGGTCTTGGCGTTGATCGCCTGCGCCGGCGTGGCCGCGTCCAGGTAAGTGAAAACCCGGTCCAGCACCTTGGACACATCGTCGACCGATGGATTGCCATAGGGCGTGGGATAGTCGGCCTTCATCAGGTGCAGCGGCGCGGTCATGTCGTTGGCGGGCTTGGTCTCGGCCCAGGCCTGGCATGCCAACGGCAACAGCATGGCGGCGATGGTGGTCTTTTTCAGCAGAAGCTTGACTTTCATGTGATATGTCTCGTTGTTGTTAGTGTTTTAGATAAGCTGCCAGCGGGTCGCCTGGCAAGGTTTTGAAGGCATCGACCACGCGCGCCGCATTGAACCGCGCGCCGGCTTCGTTGGTATGCGTGCGGGCGTCGGAAAAATACCCGTTGACCGTTGCGGCGCCCGCCTTGCGGTAAGCGTCGCTGACGATCATCGTCAGGTCGGAGAACAGCGCGCCGTTTTTGCGCGCCACTTCCTCGTCCCACTGCGCATAGTTGGCGAAGTCGCGGCCCTGCTCCCACACGTCTCGGTGCGGCACGGGCGACAGCAGGATGACGGTCGCGCCCTTGGCTTTCGCGTCCGCGACATAGCGCGCCATATACCAGCCAAAGGTGTGCACCTGCTCCTTGGCGCCATCCGGCCGCGTGTCTTCGACCGTCTCCGGACCGGTGCCGGGCGCCGACCCACGATTTTTACCGGCCGGATCGCCAATGCGGGCGCCATCGTTGTGGCCAAACTGGATCGCGACGATGTCGCCGGCTTTCAGCTGCGCCAGCACCTTGTCCCAGCGGCCCTCGGCAAGGAAGGTACGGCTGCTGCGGCCACCGATCGCGTGATTGACGACGTTGATCTTATCGGTGTCGAAAAACGGCGCAATGCGCTCGCCCCAGCCGATCGCACCGTTCGCGCCGCCGCTTTTGACGGTCGAATCGCCTACGAGGAAAAGACTGGGCAACGACGGATCGCGGGGTTTTTCTCCGGCGATCTTGCCGGCGTCGACCACCGGACGATCATCCTCGGCGGCCGGAACGGCCAAGCCAGCGGCGTTCAGCGCGGTCATGACGACCGGCGTGCGCAGGGCTTTGAGGCCGGCCACCACGGCGCGGGCATTCAACTCGGCGCCAGCCAGATTGGTGTGGGTATTCTCGTCGGGGGTCACCACCGGGAACAAGCGCATCACGGCGTCCCGCCCCATGGCGTCATACTGGCGCGCGATGGTTCCGTTCAGATCGATGAAGCCGACCTTCTGCTGGCGCGCCACCTGCTCGGCCCAGCCAGCGTATTCGTTCTGGCTACGCCGGATCTTGCCGTCCTCGCCCCAGCTTTTTCGCGGTATCGGCGAGCAAATGACGGCTGTGGCGCCGCGCGCCTTGATATCGGCGACGAAGGTGCGCAAATACCAGCCGTAGCTGTGTACCACTTCGCGCTCGCTGGTCATCAGATTGTCGATCTCCTCGACCTCTTCCCCGATTCCCTTGATGGTTCCGCGCGCGCGGACGTTGTCGTTGACCGGCCCGGCGTCATTGTGGCCGAACTGGATCAACACCACGTCACCCGCCTTGACGAATGCGAGGGTGCGCTGCCAGTGTTTGGTGGTCAGGTAGGTCCGGCTGCTGAGCCCACCGATGGCGCGATTGACCACGTTGATCTTGGCCGGGTCGAACATCGCCGCCAGCGGATTTCCCCAGCCCCATTGGCCCGCCGCGCCTTTGCCCTGGCCATCGTCCTTGCCGTTGCGGACCGTCGAATCGCCGATCAATATCAGCGAAGGCAAGCCGGGATTGGCCGGTTCCGGCAGCACCACCTGCGCGTTGCGCGGATCGGTATTGACGGCTGGCGGCGGGGTCTGCGCGGACGCCGCCCAAGTGGCCGCGACTGCTGCGGCGCAGCACAGTTTAAGGATGAAAGCGAGGTGTCTGTTCATGGCGCCAATTCTATGCGAGGATTTTTCGAGGCTTGTACTTTGAGCTTAAAGAATCAGAAAAATGAGCAATGTCCGCAACGGTATGAGCAGACAATCGTAGCCTTTCCACCTATTTTGAGCTATCGATGATTACCAAGATCCTGATTTGCGCGGCCCTGATCCTCTCCAGCGGCGCGCATGCGCAGATCGGCACGCGTTTTCCGTCCGAGCGCAAGGTCGTCAAGGACCCGGTCACCGGCACCATGCTCACCTTCTTGACCAGTAAGCCGCACGGCGACTCGAAGATCTATCCCACCCATCCACAATGGACCTCGGACGGCCAGTGGCTGGTGTTCCGCTCAGCGCGTGTCAAGGGCGAGGCCATGGCCGTCAACGAGCAGACCGGCGACCTGGTTCAAGTCACCGAAGGTGGCTACGTCGGCATGCTCAATCTGGCGCGCAAATCGATGAAGCTCTATTTCATGCGCGAGGACGGCGACGCGAAGCGCTTACAGATAGTCGAGGTGGATCTGGCCAGGCTGCTGGCCGACAGCAAGGCCGGCAAGCTCAAACCGGCCGACGCCTACCAGCGTATTTGCGGCACGACCGCGCCGGAGCTGGAGGCAGGCGGCGACATGGCGCTGGACGCCGACGAGGAGTGGGCCTACTTCCGCACCGGACCGGGCGAGGCGGCCACTCATCTGGCTCCGGGCGTGAAGATAGCGGAGGCGTTCGGGCCGCGCGGCATGGGCGCGGGCCCGAACGGAATCGCGCGCATGAACGTGCGCACCGGCGAAGTCAGACATGTGGTCTCGGTGCCTTTCCAGATCGGCCATATCCAGGCGAACCTGTGGAATCCGGGGGAAATCGTCTTCTGCTGGGAGACCGGGGGCAAGTCGCCGCAACGCACCTGGACGGTCAAGTCCGACGGCACCGGCCTGCGCCCGCTCTATCCGGAAGCGCCGTATGAATGGGTCACGCACGAGGCGGTGATCTCGAAGGACGAGGTGGCGATGGCGATCATGGGCCACCGGCCCATTGCCGAAGGTGGTGGCGGCGTTGGCGCGCCGGCGACCGGCGTTCAGGGCGCCAATCCGGGGCAGGACGAGGGTTGGGGCATCACCGGCACCCGCGAGAAGCCAAGCGGTCTGGCCATCGTCAACCTGCGCACACGTGAAATGACGATCGCCGGGCAGACGCCGTCCGGCAGCGGATTGTGGCATGTGCACGGATCGTCTGACGGGCGCTGGGCGGTCGGCGATGACTTCAGCCGCAGCGTCTACCTGATCGACCGCAAAACGCGCGAGATGATCATGCTAACCACAGGGCACAAGACCACGGCGGCCGACCACCCTCACCCGACCTTCAACGCGGACGGGACGCGCATCCAGATTCAGTCGGCGATGCTGTCGGAGGATGGGCGCAGCATGAACATTTGCATCGTGCCGGTGCCGGAGGCTTGGCTCAAGCGCTAATGGCGGCTCGTGGCGGATTACGCCGTTCCGGCTAATCCGCCCTACGTGTTTGCGTGGTCAATTCAACTCCACCAGCTCCACATGACGCAATTCATACGGCGCCCCCTCAAGCTGAAACCCTATGCGCCCCGAAGCCGGCTCGCTCCGCGTAACGCTATTCTGATAGACACCATTGATCGTGACCTCAACCTTGCCATCGCGGCTGACGATATCGCAGACGTTCCACTCACCGACCGGCAGCTCGCTGTCCGCCGCCGCGTGTCCCTTGATACGCGGCTCCGCCCCATGAGCGGACGTCAGCGGCTCGGAAAAACCGGCGCCGGCCATCGGCAGCAGATCGCCCGCGTTGCCCCGTTTGATCTGCACCTGAAGACTGAGCGGCCACACACGATCCATCGGACCGTCGCTGATATGCAGCAGGATGCCGCCATTGCCCGGTTTCCCGCTCCAGCGCCACTCCACATGCAGCTTGTAGTTGCGATAGCTGTTCAGCGTCGCCAGAAAACCCGAAGGCTGCCCGGTCGACGCGACCACTCCGCCCGGCAGCATCCGGAACACGCCGTCGACGCCGGCCGCCGGCGACGTCTTCAACTCCCAGCCGCTGAAATCGCGGCCGT
This sequence comes from Duganella sp., assembly GCA_035565375.1. Classification (GTDB taxonomy): domain Bacteria; phylum Pseudomonadota; class Gammaproteobacteria; order Burkholderiales; family Burkholderiaceae_D; genus Rugamonas. Next base: position 11,160 of record DATMSN010000106.1, read on the forward strand.
TGAACAAATCCAGCGCGCTCGCCGTCTGGGCCGAGAAAAACAGCAACGCGGCGCATGCCATTCGATTCATCATCTGATACTCTCTTCACTATGAAAAAAACTCTGATTACCCTGATCCTCGGCGTCAGCGCCAGCCTGGCCAACGCCGCACCCACCGTCATCCCACTGTGGCCGGAAGGAGTGCCCGGCGCCAAAGCCGACATCGGCCCCGAAAAAATCGGCGGCGGCTACAACTCCAACGTCAGCGAACCCACACTGACCATGGTCGGCCCGGCGGTCGATCACCCCAACGGCACCGCCGTCATCATCTGTCCCGGCGGCGGCTATGTGCGCATGTCCACCGCGCGCGAAGGCGACCAGTATGCCACCTGGCTCAGCACCCTGGGCGTGACCAGCTTTGTGCTCAAGTATCGCATGCAGGAGTATGGCCACCCCGCTCCCCTGCAGGACGTGCTGCGCGCGGTGCGCATGCTGCGTTCGCGCGCCGCCGAATTTAACATCAATCCGGCCCGTATCGGCGTCATGGGCAGTTCCGCCGGCGGCCATCTGGCCGCCAGCGCCGGCACCCTGTTCGACAACCCGGCCGGCCGCACCGGCGCCGCCATGGACGCCGTCAGCGGCCGTCCGGACTTTCTGATGCTGATGTACCCCGTCATCTCGATGCAGGAGCCGGCCGTGCACGCCGGGTCGCGCAAGGCGCTGCTGGGCGCCACGCCGTCCGCCGAGGCGATCCAGCTGATGTCGTTGGAAAAACAGGTCACCGCCGCCACGCCGCCGACGCTGTTGATCCACACGCAGGCCGATCAAGCCGTCCCGGTCGAAAACAGCATCCTGTTCTACCAGGCGCTGACCAAGGCCAAGGTGCCGGCGGAGATGTACTTGTTCGAGCACGGTGGCCACGGCATGGGCATGCGCGATGGCCTGGGCACTTCGTCGCTGTGGCCGCGCCGCGCCGAGGAATGGATGCGCGATCGCGGCCTGCTCACTCAGGCGAAGTAAAACATCGGCCGCAGCGGCCACTCGCGGGGCCGGTTGCCCGGCTCCACTTCCATCAGGTCCGCCATGTAGTCCCACCAACGCTTCATCACGGGCTGGCCCGGCAACGCCTCGATCTTGTTGTCGGCCGCGAGCTTCAGCACCGCGAACAGGTGCAGCGTTTCCTCGTCGAGGAAGATTGAGTAGTCGTAGATCCCGGCCTCCTTCAGCGCGGCGGCCAGGTCCGGCCACAGCACGTCGTGGCGGCGCTTGTACTCGTCCACCGTGCCCGGTTTGAGCTTCATGCGGAACGCGCTGGTGATCATGGTTTGCCTCCGTTGGCCATTTTTTTCAGTTCGGCGGCGGCCAGCAGGTAGCCGCCGACGCCGTAGTTGAAGCTGGACGCGGGCCGGTAGAACGCCGGCTCGGCGCCGGTCTGCTGGATGCCGCCCAGGCGGCCGTCCGCATACACATGTTTGAGGATGCCGGCCCACGCGCGCTCGATCACCGGGCGGTAGACTTTGGCGTCCAGATACCCCTTGTTGACGCCATAGGCCATACCGTACACGTACAGCGCCGAGCCGGAGATCTCCGGCAGCGGATAGCTGTCGGGATCGAGCAGGCCCGCGTGCCACAGGCCGTCCTTGCCCTGCAAACCGGCTATCCGGGCCGACATCTCGCGCAACTGCCGCACGTAGAACGGCTTTTGCGGATCGTCTTCAGGAATGTAGTCCAGCGTGCGCGCGAGGCCGCCAAGCACCCAGCCTTCGCCGCGCGACCAGAAGATTTTCTTGCCATTCGGT
>DATMSN010000107.1:0-2891 GCA_035565375.1 Duganella sp.
CGCCAGTGCCACGGCGCCGGCCTGCTGCCGCACCTGGACCAGCTGCTCGGCAGCCAGGGCATCGACCCGGCGCTGCTCGAGCTGGAGATCACCGAATCGGCGGCGATGCAGGACCCGGAGCGCAGCCGCGCGCTGCTGGTGGAGCTGCGCTCGCGCGGCATCAAGGTGGCGATCGACGATTTCGGCACCGGTTATTCGTCGCTCAGCTATTTGAAGCTGTTCGACATCGACCGCATCAAGATCGACCGCGGCTTCGTCAAGGATATCGAGACCGATCCGGACGACGCGGTGATCGTCGCGGCGACCATCGCGCTGGCCCATTCGCTGGGGCTGGGCGTGGTGGCCGAAGGCGTGGAGACCGAGGCGCAAAAGGACTTCCTGCGCTCGAAGCGCTGCGACGAGGCGCAGGGGTACCTGTTCGCGCGGCCGATGCCGGCCGCGCAGTTCGAGGCGATGATGGAAGCGGAGAGCCAACGGATCCACGTAGGGCGGATTAGCGCAGCGTAATCGGCCATGCCGGCGCCGCCGGCGGCCCCTCCCCGGTCAGTCGGGCGTGTGCCCTATCGTCGGATCGCGCTCGATCAACTCCAGCAGCGACGCCACCACCTCCGGATCGAACTGCTTGCCGGCGCGCTCGGTGATGTAGGTCATCACCTCGGTGTGCGGCCACGGCTCCTTGTACGGGCGCTCGTGCAGCAGCGAGTCGAACACGTCGACCACGGCGACGATGCGCGCGGCGACCGGTATGTCGGTGCCCCGGAGCTGGTTCGGGTAGCCGTTGCCGTCGAAATGCTCGTGGTGGCCGCCGGCGATCGCCGCGCCGTACGTCAGGTAACTGACGCCGTCGACCATGCCGGCGGCGCGCTCGAGGATCGCGCGCCCCACCGCCGCGTGGGTCTGCATCTCGGCGCGCTCCTCGGGCGTGTGCGCGCCCGGCTTGAGCAGGATGTGGTCGGGCGTGGCCACCTTGCCGACATCGTGCAGGATGCTGGCCAGCCCGATCATCTCCAGCAGCTGCGGCGTGATCTCGCCGGGGTAGGAGCCGCGTTCGGCCAGCCGCGCCGCCAGCGACGACGACAGCTGCTGCACGCGCCGCACATGGCCGCCGGTGCCGCTGTCGCGGAATTCGGCCAGGTCGGCCAGCGCCACCACGGTGGCCTCCTGCGCCTTGCGCAGCTGGCCGAACATGTACAGGTTGTCGAAGGCGGCCGCGATGCGCTGGCAGAACACCTCCAGCAGGTCGCGCTGGATCTGCGCCAACGGCCAAGGCGGCGTGACCGAGATGGCCACCTCGCGGTTTTCCCGCGTGTGGATGAACAACACGTTGGCCGGGTGGTCGAACTGGCTTTTCTTTTCGGCGAAGGCCTTGGCGATGGTCGGCCACAGCGGATGGGTGGTCGGCATCAGCTCCGACTCGCTCAGCGCCGCGTAGCCGCCGGTGGCCGCCACCACGCTGGTGACGCCGGTGTCGCCCTGCATCAGGCACAGCACGCCGTCGGCGCCGACGTCGAGGATCGCGCTCACCTGGTTGAGCACGCCGGAGGCGAATTCGCGCAGCGAGTGGATCTGGTACAGGTTGGTGGCGCCGGCCAGGATCTTGCCCAGGCCGATGCGGCTGCGCTCGAGCATGTTGAGGCTCTCGTAGGCGCGCAGCGCCGAGATCACGGTGGTGAACAGCTTTTGCGTGGTCAGCTCGGTCTTGGCCTTGTAGTCGTTGATGTCGTATTCGATGATGACGCGCTGCTCGGGCGCCTGGCCCGGCTGGCCGGTGCGCAGCACCACGCGCACGATGGCGTTGTGCAGTTCCTCGCGGATGCGGCGCGCCAGGATCAGGCCGGCGTCGTCGGTCTCCATCACCACGTCGAGCAGCACCAGCGCGATGTCGGGCGTGTCGCGCAGGATCTCGAACGCCTCGCGCCCGCTGTAGGCGGAGAACAGTTCGAGCTCGCGGCCCTTGAAGCTGACGTTGCGCAGCGCCAGCCGCGTGACGGCGTGGACGTCGACGTCGTCGTCGACGATCAGCACGCGCCACAGGCGCTGATCGGGAGCGCCCGCCCCTCCCTCCGGCAGCTCGTCGTCGTCTTCGTCGATCAGCCAGTCGTCGTCTGAGGCGGTTGCATCTGTCATACAGTCTCCTGGAGGGTGCGGCGTCGGGCCGCGCCGTGTGCCTTAGCTTAGGCTAGCATAATCAGATTCCTACCCTGTGACAAGCTTCTTGGAATCGATAGCAACAGCGCGCGGCTTTTTACCAAACGGCGGCGCGACTCTGATACTCTTATACGGCCGCTGCCGCCGGCGGAATCAACATTTCAAGGACCACAACACGGCTTCGCACAGGGGCCCAGACAAGGACCATCGCCATGCAAGAGAACCCATCCGACATCGCCGGCCGCGAGTTCCTGGCCTTCACCCTCGGTTCGGAAGAATACGGCATCGACATCCTCAAGGTGCAGGAGATCCGCGGCTACGAGGCGGTCACCCGCATCGCCAACGCGCCGGAGTTCATCAAGGGCGTCATCAACCTGCGCGGCATCATCATCCCGGTGGTGGACATGCGCATCAAGTTCAACCTGGGCGCGCCGGTGTACGACCAGTTCACCGTCGTCATCATCCTCAACATCAACGGCCGCGTGGTCGGCATGGTGGTCGATTCGGTCTCCGACGTGACCACCCTGACGCCCGAGCAGGTCAAGCCGGCGCCGGAGATGGGCACGGCCTTCAGTTCCGACTACCTGATCGGCCTGGGCACCATCGACGAGCGCATGCTGATCCTGGTGAACATCGACAAGCTGATGTCGAGCGCGGAAATGGGCTTGATGGACCCGGTGGCCGGCTGACGGCCGCTAGTTGCTGAGCGAGGTCGCGGCGGCGGCGGCGGCGGTGCGGCCGGG
>DATMSN010000108.1:0-2712 GCA_035565375.1 Duganella sp.
CCGGCCGGCGCGAGGCCGCTGACGACCGCCTGCAAAGCGTCTTTCGCGGCGCTGAAGCCTGGGCCTTCGGCGCCCAGGCGCTTGTCGACCACGCGCTCCAGTTCCGTGAGCATCGCCAGGCAGTATTCGGCGTCCGGCAGCAGCGCGGCGCCATCGGCCAGCGGCATCTCCCTGACCAGCACCAGGGTGCGCGTGAGCAGCCAGTGCAGATTGCCGATGCGCTGATCGTAATCGCCGTCCTCGGGCAGCGGATGCAGGCCCTCCCAATAATGCTCGCACAGGCCGGACAACACCGCGTAGCCGTCGCCAAGGCCACGCAGGCCGCGCGTCTTGGCCAGTGCTTCGGCCAGCCAGGCGGCCAGGCGCAGATCCTTGGTCCGGGTTTCGATCATGCCGGCGCAGCGGTTGCCGACGAACTCCCAGTCGGCCTCCTTGAGCACCGCGACCCACTCTCCCTGGTCCAACGTCGGGTCGTCATAGGTGCGGGCGCGGGCGATGGCGTCCACTTCGCTGCTGAAGGACAGATCCTCGCCGCAGATCCGGTCGGCGCTGATGGGCAACAGCAGTTGTGCGATGCTGAACATGGATGCCTCCTGGCTATTTGATGGTGTATTTGAACTGCCCCTGCTTGCTGGCGCCGACCTTGATCCTGGTGATGGCCGCGCCCTGCGCCATCTTCTCCAGCACCGCCTCGGCGATCTCCGGCAGCAGGCTGCCGTTCAGGATATGGTCGACATTGCGGGCGCCGGAATCGACCTCCGTGCAGCGCGCCAGCACCGCCTCGACCAGCGCCTCGTCGTAGCTGAACTCCGCGTGGTGCTGGTCGCGGATGCGCTGGCCGATGCGATCCAGTTTGAGCGCGATGATACGTACCAGCACCTGGTCCGGGATCGGGTAGTACGGCACCACCTTGAGCCGGCCGAGGAAGGCCGGTTTGAAGTGCTTGACGAGCTGTGGCCGCAGCAGCTGCTCGAGTTCATCCAACGTCGGCGGTGTTTCCTTGTTCAGGCATGCCTGCATGACGGCCGCCGAGCCGGCGTTGGAGGTGGCGATGATGATGGTGTTGCGGAAGTCGATCTCGCGCCCCTCGGCGTCGTCCATCACGCCTTTGTCGAACACCTGGAAAAACAGTTCGGTGACGTCGGGGTGGGCCTTTTCAATCTCGTCGAGCAGCACCACGCTGTACGGATTGCGGCGCACCGCCTCGGTCAACACGCCGCCCTGGCCGTAGCCGACGTAGCCGGGCGGCGAGCCTTTCAGGCCCGAGACGCTGTGCGCCTCCTGGTACTCGCTCATGTTGATCGTCAGGAGCTTGCGCTCGCCGCCGTACAGCAGGTCGGCCAGCGCCAGCGCGGTTTCCGTCTTGCCGACGCCCGAGGGGCCGACGAACATGAACACGCCCTTGGGTTTGTTCGGGTCGTCCAGGTTGGCGCGCGCGGTGCGCACGCGCTGCGCCACGGCGGCGATGGCGTCCGGCTGGCCGAGGATGCGGGCCTGCAGCGCGTCCTGCAGTTTGAGTACGGTGCGGATTTCATCCTTGACCATTTTCCCCAGCGGGATGCCGGTCCAGCCGGAGACGATGGCCGCAACGGTGGCGGCATCGACTTCCACCGGCACCATCGGCGTCTCGCCCTGCAGCGCCGCCAGCTCCTCCTTTAGCGCACGCAGGTCGCCGACGCTGGCGCAGGAACCGTCCACGCCTTCGCGCAAGCGGGCGATGGCGGCGACGATCGATTGCTCGCGCTGCCAGCGTTCCGCGTTCTTCGCATGCTCCTCCGCCAGCGCGGCGCGCGTGTCGGCCAGGTGCTGCAAGCGCTGGCGCCGCACCGCGTCGGCGCTCTTCTCGCCGCCCTCCTCGCGCTGTAACGCGTTGATCTCGGCGTCGATGCGCTCCATGCTCTTCGCCGCCGTCTCCAGCAACGCCGGCGTTCCGCTCTGTCCCAGCGCGACACGGGCGCATGCCGTATCGAGCACGCTGACCGCCTTGTCCGGCAATTGGCGGCCGCTGATATAGCGGTGCGACAGCCGCACCGCCTCGGTCACCGCTTCGTCGCGGATGCGGATGCCGAAGTGCCGCTCCATCAACGGCGTCATCGCGCGCAGCATGGCGCTGGCGATTTCCTCGCTGGGCTCCTCGACCTTGATGACCTGGAAACGCCGCGCCAGCGCCGCATCCTTCTCAAAATACTTCTTGTACTCGCTCCAGGTGGTGGCGGCGATGGTGCGCAACTCGCCCCGCGCCAGGGCCGGTTTGAGCAGGTTGGCGGCGTCGTTCTGCCCGGCCGCGCCGCCGGCGCCTATCATCGTGTGCGCCTCGTCGATGAACAGGATGATGCCGTGCGGGCTTTGCTTGACTTCGTCGATGACGTTTTTCAGGCGGTTTTCGAATTCGCCCTTGACGCTGGCGCCGGCCTGCAGCAATCCCATGTCCAGCGTACGGATCTCGACGCCGCGCAGCACCGCCGGCACGTCGCCGGCGGCGATGCGCAGCGCCAGGCCCTCCACCACCGCCGTCTTGCCCACCCCGGCCTCGCCGGTGAGTATCGGATTGTTCTGGCGACGGCGCAGCAGGATGTCGATCATCTGGCGCACCTCCGTTTCGCGGCCGATGACGGGATCAAGCTTGCCCTCGCCGGCGATGCGCGTCAGGCTGGTGGTGTACTGGTCCAGCGCCGGCGTGCGGACGCCGCCCGGCTGCGCGGCGTCGGCGGG
>DATMSN010000109.1:0-5680 GCA_035565375.1 Duganella sp.
CTCGCCCACGCCCGCGATGCCGGCCAGCGCGCCGCTGACCATGAACGCCAGCCACACGTTGCGCGGCTCGCTGAAGCCGGCGTACAGCGCCGCCGCCGGCGCCATGCCGCTGACCTGCATGCGGTAGCCGGCGAAGGTGTGCTTGCAGAAGAACCAGGCCGCCACCGCCGCCACCAGCGACAGGACGAAGGCGGCGTTGGTGCGCAGGCCCTCCACCAGCAGCGGCAAGGTGGCCGACGCGCTGAACATCTTCGACTGCGGGAAGTTGAAGCCGTCCGGGTCGCGCATCGGCCCGTGCACCAGATAACTGAGCAGATGGTAGGCCACGTACACCAGCATCAGGCTGACCAGGATCTCGCTGGTGTTGAAGCGGGTGCGCAGCAATGCCGGTATCGCCGCCCACAGCATGCCGCCCAGCGCGCCGGCGGCCAGCATCAGCGGCAGCACCCACCAGGCCTCGACCTGGTCGAAGTACAGCGCCACGGCGCCGGCGGCGATCGCGCCGACGGTCAGCTGGCCGTCGGCGCCGATGTTGGCGACGTTGGCGCGAAAGCCGATCGCCAGGCCCACGCCGCACAGGATCAGCGGCGTCGCCTTGAGCAGCAACTCGCCGACGCCGTACAGCGTGGTCCACGGCTTGATGAAGTAGACGTAAAACGCGTGCAGCGGCTGCTGTCCGAGGAAGAAGAACAGCATGGAACCGGTCAGCAGCATGGCCGCCGCCGCGATCAGCGGCGAGGCCAGCATCATGCGGCGCGAAGGTTCCGGACGTGGTTCAAGCCTGGACATGGTCGGCCGCTCCCTGGTAGTCGAAGTCGCCGCTCATCCACACGCCGATCTGGTTGATGCTGGTGCCGGCGGCCGGCAACGCGCGCGACAGGCGGCCGTCGGCCAGCACCGCGATGCGGTCGCTGAGCATGAATAATTCGTCGAGCTCCTCGGACAACACCAGTACCGCCACGCCCTGGTCGCGCATGTCGAGGATGGCCTGGCGTATCAGCATGGCGGCGCCGACGTCCACGCCCCATGTGGGCTGCGCGAACACCATCACCCTGGGCGCCAGCGCGATCTCGCGGCCGACGATGAACTTCTGCAGATTGCCGCCAGAGAGGCTGGCGGCGGCCGACCGCTCGCCGCCGCACTTGACGTTGAAGCGGTCGATGACCTTGCGCGCGAAATCGCGCACCGCGCCGCGCCGTACCAGGCCGTTTTTGACCATGCCGGTGTTGGCCGCCGGCAGATAGCCGGTCAGCAGCGCGTTGTCGGCCAGCGACAGGTCCGGCGCGGCGCCGCGTCCCAATCGTTCTTCCGGAACGAAACCCAGTCCCAGTTGGCGGCGCCGGGCCGCGTCGAACCTGCCCACGTCGAGCGTTCCGATCCGGATCGCGCCGGCGCAACCGGCGCGCAGCGGGCGCTCGCCGGAGATGGCCTTCAACAGCTCCTGCTGGCCGTTGCCGGAGATGCCGGCGATGCCGACGATCTCGCCGCCGCGCACCTCCAGATCGATGTCCTTGAGCCGTGTGCCGAACGGATCGTCGCTGTCCACCGTCAAGCCTTCGACGCCAAGCAGCACCTCGCCCGGCGCCCGCGGCGTGTTGACGCACACCGGCAGCTCGCGCCCGATCATCAGCTCGGCCAGCGAGCGCGCGCTTTCCTGCTTCGGATTGGCGGTGCCGGACACGCGTCCGCCGCGCAGCACCGTCGCCTTGTCGCACAGCGACTGGATTTCGTCGAGTTTGTGGCTGATATACAGGATGCTCACCCCTTCGGAGGCCAGGCGTCGCAGCGATTCGAACAATTTGAGCACCGCGTCGGGCGTCAGCACCGAGGTCGGCTCGTCCATGATCAGCAACCGGGGCGACTGCAGCAGGCAGCGCACGATCTCCACCCGCTGCCGCTCGCCGACCGACATGCTGTGCACCAGCCGCAGCGGGTCGAGCGGCAGGCCGTATTGTTCGGAGACGGCGCGGATGCGCGGCGCCAGTTCGGCCGGCGTCGCCTTCTCGTCGAGCGCCAGCGCGATGTTCTCGGCCACGGTCAGCGTCTCGAACACCGCGAAGTGCTGGAACACCATGCCGATGCCCAGCTTGCGCGCGTCGTGCGGCGAATGGATGTGGACCTGGCGCCCCTCCCATATCACCTGGCCGTCATCGGGTTTGGTCACGCCGTAGATGATCTTCATCAGCGTGCTTTTGCCGGCGCCGTTCTCGCCCAGCACCGCGTGGATCTCGCCGGGCATCACGGTCAGGTCGACGCCGGCGTTGGCCACCACCGACGGGTAGATCTTCGAGATGCCGAGCATCTGCAGACGGGGTGCTTCCTTCATCCGCTGTCCTCATCGTATACAAAGTAGTTACTCCGTCAGACGCAAGTAACATGCCACGGAGCGGCGCGCGGTATCCGACCCCGTAAGCGCTGGCCGATACGCGTGCGCCGCCGCTTAGGGGTCGGACCCCGTGGGGTCCGACCCCGCACGGGGGTGCGGGTTTGCTTTGGACCGCCACGCACCAAAGACGACTGCATCATCACCAAAAGCGTGCATGCGGCCTGCGGGTTGTACACAAACCGCGCGCGGCGGTGAGCACACTTCCTGCTTTACATGACCGGGTGTATCCACTGGAGATTCAAAGATGTCATCCACCACACCCGCGCGCCCACAAGGCAAACGCCAAGGCGCGAACAAGGCCGAACCGGCCGCCCGCGCCACCGGGAAGGACGCGCCGCTCAAGCGCGGCACCACCGGCGTCGACATGCGCATCCACCGCGCCGTGGTCAACGCCGTCATGAGCCACCGCCTGCCGCCCGGCACCCACCTCGGCGAAGCCGATTTCTGCGAGCTGTATCAAGTCAGCCGCACCACCGTGCGCAAGGCGCTGCAGCGGCTGGCGCACGACCACATCATCGAACTGCGCCCCAATCGCGGCGCCGTCATCGCCTCGCCCACGCCGGAGGAGGCGCGCGACATCTTCGCCGCCCGCCGCGCCATCGAACGCGAGATCATGCCGCTGGTGATCCGCAACGCCACGCCGGCCTCGTTGCGGCAGATACGGGCCGCGCTCGAAGCGGAGGACCAGGCGCGCCGCACCGGCGACCGCGCCGCCTGGATACGGCTCGGCGGCGAGTTCCACCTCCTGCTGGCCGAACTGGCCGGCAACCACGTGCTGCGGCGCTTCATGGCGGAGCTGGTGTCGCGCTGTTCGCTGATCATCGCGCTCTACGAAACGCCCGGAGCGCCGATGTGCGGCAACGACGAACACCAAGACCTGGCGACGCTGATCGAGCAGGGAGACGTCGCCGAAGCGACGCACCTGATCGAGCACCACCTGCTGGAGATCGAAGCGCGCCTGCGATTGGACACGGCCCAAAAAAAGGTCAACCTGGCCGAAGTGCTGTCGGATTTTTAAAATATGGCCCGCAACTTGCTAGACAATACGCGGGCATTGAATCCAATCTTCAAACCGGATTGCATACAAAAATAGTTCGTTCATACCGCACCTTCACCCACTGACTGGAGTTCGCATGATGTCTCAATTCGTCACCCGCACCGCCGCCGTCCTTCTCGCCAGCTGCGCCTGCGCAGCCCAGGCCGCGGACTGGAGCGACACGTCGATCGGCTACCGCTACGGCACCAGGTTCGCCGAGCCGTTCAACAACAGCGACATCACCAAGAACATCGTCAACTTCAGCCACGTATCGGGCTACAAATACGGCAAGAACTTCTTCAACGTCGACTTCCTGATGTCCTCGGACGACGACCCGTCGTCGGCCGGAGCGGCCAGCGGCGCGCACGAGGCGTACGCGGTGTACCGCCACACGCTCGACCTGGGCAAGGTCACCGGCGCCAGCCTGGCCTTCGGTCCGGTGCGCGGCGTCGGCGCCACCCTCGGCTTCGACTACAACAGCAAGACCGACGCCGGCTACAACTCCAAAAAGCGCATGGTCGTCGCCGGCCCGACCCTGATGCTGGACGTGCCGGGCTTCCTCGACGTCAGCCTGCTGGCGCTGTGGGAGAGTAACGCCCCGTTCAGCACCTACACCAACGTCGCCACGCCGCGCTACCGCTACGACACGCACGCCATGCTCACCGCCGCGTGGGGCATCCCGTTCAGCATCGGCATTCCGCTGTCGTTCGAGGGCTACGCCAACTTCATCGCCAAGAAAGGCAAGGACGAATTCGGCGGCGACACCGCGCGCGAAACCAACATCGACATGCAGATCATGTACGACGCCAGCGCCGTCGTCGGCGCGCAGAAGAACACCTTCAAGATCGGCGTCGAATACCAGTACTGGAAAAACAAATTCGGCAACTCGGACAAGAACAACCCCGGCGCCACGGCCAGAACGCCGATGGTGCGCGCGGAATACCACTTCTAATCCACCCTCTTCACCGCTAAAGGAAACCGCATGATGAATCGTCGCACACTGATCGCGCTGGCCACGCTGGCCGCCACCCTCGGCGCCTCCGCCCTCCCCGCGCTGGCGGCCGAACCGCTGAAGATCGGCTTCGTCTACGTCGGCCCGGTCGGCGACGCCGGCTGGACCTACGCCCACGAGCAGGCGCGCCTGGCGATGGAAAAGGCGCTGGCCGGCCAGGTCAAGTCGACCTACGTGGAAAACGTGCCGGAAGGCGCCGACGCCGAGCGCGTGATCCGCAAGCTGGTCGCCGAGGGCAACAAGCTCATTTTCACCACCTCGTTCGGCTACATGAACCCGACCGAGAAGGTGGCCAAGTCCACGCCCGGCGTGGTGTTCCTGCACGCCACCGGCTTCAAGACCGGCAAGAACCTGGGCACCTACGAATCGCGCCAGTACGAGGGCGCGTACCTGAACGGCATCCTGGCCGGCAAAATGACCAAGTCCAAAACGCTGGGCTTCATCGCCTCCTTCCCGGTGCCCGAAGTGATCCGCAACATCAACGCCTTCACGCTGGGGGCGCAAAGCGTCAACCCCGGCATCAAGACCAAGGTGATCTGGGTCAGCTCGTGGTACGACCCGGCCAAGGAACGCCAGGCGGCGGAAACCCTGGTGGCGCAAGGCGCCGACGTGATGGCGCAAAACACCGACTCGCCGGCCACGCTGCAGGTGGCGCAGGAAAAAGGGGTGTACGCCTTCGGCTGGGACTCGGACATGTCGCGCTTCGCGCCCAAGGCCCACCTGACCGCCGCCACCAACGACTGGTCGGGCTACTACATCGACACCGCCAAGGCGGTCATCGCCGGCACCTGGAAAACCGGCGGCTACCGCGGCGGCATGAAGGAAGGCATGGTCAAGATGTCGAAGCTGAACGCGGTCGTCCCGGCCGACGCGGCCAAGGCCTTCGAAGAGAAAAAGGCGGCGCTGACGGCGGGCACCTTCAACCCGTTCACCGGCCCGATCAAGGACCAGTCGGGCGCGGTCAAGTACGCGGCCGGCGTCGCCGTGCCGCTCAAGGACCTGCTGTCGATGAACTTCTACGTGCAGGGCGTCGACGGGACGATGCCTAAATAAGCGGCGCCGGCGGGGCGCGTTCCGGCCCCGCCGGCAAAACCACATCGACCCGAGAGGCCCACGCACGATGACGACACCAACCGCGCAAGACCACGAATTTCTCACCCGCGTGCTGGCGCTGGCGCAGCGCTCGCGCGACGAGGGCCACCATCCGTTCGCCGCGATGGTGGTCGCCGCCGACGGCACCGTCATC
>DATMSN010000110.1:0-2517 GCA_035565375.1 Duganella sp.
CCAAGTCGCGTCATTGGGGTTGGCAATGGCTACCCCATTTTTTACCCCGCCCGGTCCGGCGGGGGCGTTTCCCAAGTTTCAGTAGGTGTAGAACATGCGCTGGATTTCCTTGCTGTCGCTGGTCTTGGTCAGGGCCAGCATCAGCAGGATGCGCGCTTTTTGCGGGCTCAGCGTATCGGAGACCACGAAGTCCAGCTCATCATCGTTGGCCTCGCCGTTGCGCGCCACGATGCCTTGGCCGACACGGGCCGAGCGCACGATCAGTACGCCTTGCTTGCGGGCCGCGGTCAGCGAAGGCACGACCTTGGACGCCAGGCTGCCGTCGCCGACGCCGGCGTGGATGATGCCCTTGGCGCCAGCGGCCACCAGTGCATTCAGCGCGACCGGGCTGACGTTGGCGTAGCCGTAGACGATGTCGACTTGTGGCAGCGCGTTCAGCTTGCTGATGTCAAACTCGGTGTCGGTCGTGTGCTTGCGGGTCGACGCATGGTAGAAGTAAGGCTTGTTGCCCTGGATGTAGCCCAGCATGCCCAGCTCCGGCGTCTTGAAGCTGTCCAGGGTCGAGGTGTTGGTCTTGGTGACGTCGCGCGCGCCCTGGATCTGGTCGTTCAAAGCCACCAGCACGCCCTTGCCGACGGCTTCCTTGCTGGCCGCCAGCAGCACCGCGTTGTACAGGTTGATCGGGCCGTCCGCCGACAGCGCGGTGCTCGGACGCATGGCGCCGACCAGCACCACCGGCTTGTGGCTCTTCACCACCATGTCGAGGAAGTAGGCGGTCTCTTCCAGCGTATCGGTGCCGTGGGTGATGACGATGCCGTCGACGTCCGGCTGCGCCAGCAGCGTGTTGACGCGCTTTGCCAGCACCAGCCAGTGTTCGTTGCTCATATTTTCGCTGGCGATCTGGAACACTTGCTCGCCCTTGACTTGCGCCACCTTGGCTAGTTCCGGCACGGCGGCGATCAGGCGCTCGACCCCGACCGTCGCGGCGGTGTAGCCGACCGTGGTGGTGCTGGTGGCCCCGCTGCCGGCGATGGTTCCGCCAGTGGCCAGGATGGTCACATGGGCCGATGGCGCGGCATCAGCGGCGCGAACAGCTGGAACGGCCCCGGCCAGCAGCGCCAGGGTGCACAGCGCGGACAACAGACGGGAAGAAATAGGAACGAACATAGAGTCTCCAAGAAGATAAGGGGGATGGGATAGGGTCTGATCCCGAAAAGGGGCCAAACCCCGGTGGTGCTCTGTGGGTTTTATTCGCCGAGATGTCAGAACTTATGCCGGATGCCGACCGACAGTGCTCGCGATCCATCTCCAGCAGCCGGCGCGCTGCCGCCGCTGGAGGCATCGCCCACCACATTGGTGGCGGCCAGCTCGTTGCGGATGGTGCCGAATGAACTGTAGAGGTTGGTGCGTTTGGAAAGAGTGTAGGTATAGCCCACCGCGAGCTGTCTTCCGCCCCGCTGGGCCGCGGAACGGTCCTGCTTTTTTATATACGAGGCCAGCAGCTTGCCCTGTCCAAGCGGCACTGAGGCACCCAGCAGGAAGTCGCGGAAATCGCCGCCGACGTCGTTCTTTTCGGTTTCAAACGCGGCGTGCACAGTCGCGGGGCCGAAGTTGTAGCTGGCGCCCAGCAGGACCTCTTTCATCGTATTGAAAGAAGTGACCTTCAGGCTGTCATATGCCAAGGTTGCCACCAACGGGCCCGCGGCGTAGTCGATGGAAAAAGCGATGGTACGGCCCAAGGTGCTATCGCCGGCCTGTTCGCCGAAGCCATACATCACGGTGGCCGACAGTCCGTCCAGCTTGGGCGTTGCATAGCTGATGGTGTTATTGGTACGTGCCGTGCCGATGCTCATCAGGTTGGTGGCGGCACCGGTAAAGCCGGTTTCAAAGGGGTCGATGCCGTCCAGCGCGATGAAGATCGGGTTGCATTGACGGCCCAGGTTGACGGTACCGGCGCTGGAAGTCAGGCCGACATAGGCATGGCGGCCGAACAAAGCGCCGTTCTGGCGCGCCTTGCCGGTGTCGAGATCCAGCCCGTTCTCCAGCACGAAGTGGGCGTTCATGCCATTGCCCAGGTCCTCCTGCCCCTTGAAGCCGAGCCGGCTGCCGGACTGCACGCCAGTGGCCAGCTTGGTGACCGCGCCATCGGCGCCCCCTGTTTCGCGGGTGATGCCCGCGTCCAGTATGCCGTAGACGGTGATGCCGGATTGCGCCGAGGCGGCGCCGGCTGCGGAGGCGAGCAAGAGACCAGCTACTAACGATGCTTTCATAAACGATCCAATAAGATTGTGTGATAGGTACAACCACGCGACCGGGCACACTGGAACGCCGCACCCGGAAAATCGAGGGTGCGGCGATACCCGCCGGACCTGCGGGAGCAAGGTCCGGGCTCGGTCAGCCGTGAAATTAGCGATGGAGTGGCGCGCAAGCGGCGCCGCCAGACAGGCGGCGCCGGCGCTCACGTCAGGAAGCTGGCCTGCGCGTTCGGGCGGGAATTACTTTGTTCATTTTTCTTGG
>DATMSN010000111.1:0-4865 GCA_035565375.1 Duganella sp.
GGTCTTGAGCACCAGGCCGAGGCCGGCCACGGCGGCGGTGGCGACGATGAACACCCCCAGCGCGTTGCCCAGGGAGCTATACAATGCCCGCCGCGCGCCCCGCGTGGCGGCGGTCGAAATGGCCATCAGTACGCCCGGGCCGGGGCTGAAGGCCGCCGCCAGCGAAACGGAAAGGAACAACAGCCAGGTCGAGAGGGTCATAAGGCGTTTCCGATCAAACAACTGTGAGTGTGAGCAATAGTATGCCACGCCTGCGCCGGACGCGCTGGCGAGGGGCTATTCCCCAGCCGTGGGGGCTTGGCGGCGCGGCCACAGACGTTGGCACGCAGCAATTGTTCGGTCAAATACTGCCGGGTATGCTCTAATGATGGTGCAGTGCAAAATAATTGAAAGGCGGTGATTGGATGATGTGGTGGCATGCTTTGAGCATAGCGGGGAGTTTGGCGGTAACGGGACCGGTGGGCGTGGCGATTGCCGTATGGTTGATCGCTGGCAAGTCCTGGCGGCTGACGTGGATGTGGGCGCTGTTGTTCGGCATCGGCATGGCGCTGGTGGTCGTCACCAAGATGGCGTTCGTCGGCTGGGGCATCGGCGTGGAATCGGTCGAGTTCGCCGGCTTCAGCGGCCACGCGATGCGCGCCGCCGCCGTCTATCCGGTCGCCGCCTTCCTCGCCTTCCGCAGTTCCAGCGGCAACGCCAGATATCTGGCCACCGCCGCCGGGGTGCTGTTCGCCATCCTGATTTCCATCTCGCGCGTGCCGATGATGGCGCACTCGGTTTCCGAATCGGTCACCGGCTCGATTCTGGGACTGGCCATCGCCGCCGGCTTCATCCGTTACGCCAGCAGCGAGCGCCATTGGGCGCTCAGCCGCATGCTGGTCGTGCTGTGCCTGCCGATCGTGTTGATCGCGCCGCAGGTCGAGCCGGTGCCGGCGGAGCAGTGGATCACCCAGGCCGCGCTGTACCTGTCCGGCCGCGACCAGCCCTACACCCGCGCCATGTGGCAGGAGTCCAGGCACCGGGGGCATGAATAGGGCGCGGATAATGCGCTAAATGGTATTATTGTGATCTTTTACAGCCCATAGCCCAGATACTCACGTGCGTCTATCTTCGATTAAATTGTCGGGATTCAAGTCTTTCGTTGATCCCACCAATTTCCAGGTGCCGGGTCAGCTGGTTGGCGTGGTGGGGCCGAATGGTTGCGGCAAGTCGAACATCATCGATGCCGTGCGCTGGGTGCTGGGCGAATCGAAGGCCTCGGAGCTGCGCGGCGAGTCGATGCAGGACGTCATTTTCAACGGCTCGACCCACCGCAAGCCGGCCGGGCGCGCCTCGGTGGAGCTGGTCTTCGACAACAACGACGGCAAGGCCGCCGGCCAGTGGGGCCAGTACGCGGAGATCGCCGTCAAGCGCACGCTGACGCGCGACGGCACCTCGACCTATTACATCAACGGCCAGCCGGTGCGCCGGCGCGACATCCAGGACATCTTCCTCGGCACCGGCCTCGGTCCGCGCGCCTACGCGATCATCGGCCAGGGCATGATCAGCCGTATCATCGAATCGCGCCCGGAGGAGCTGCGGGTGTTCCTCGAGGAGGCGGCCGGCGTCTCCAAGTACAAGGAGCGGCGCCGGGAAACCGAAAACCGCCTGCACGACACCCGCGAAAACCTGCTGCGCGTCGAGGACATCCTGCGCGAACTCAATTCGAACCTGGAAAAGCTCGAAGGCCAGGCCGCCGTCGCCACCAAGTTCCACCAGCTGCAATCGGACCAGGAAGAGAAGCAAAAGCTGCTTTGGCTGCTGCGCAAGATCGAAGCGGAAAACGAGCAGAAAAAGTACTTCCGCGAGGTGGAGCAGGCGCAGAACGATCTGGAAGAGCAGACCGCCAAGCTGCGCAACGTCGAGCTGACCCTGGAGCACATGCGCCAGGCGCACTTCGCCGCCGGCGACCGGCTGCACACGGCGCAGGGCAGCCTGTATCAGACCAACTCGGAAATCGGCAGCCTGGAGGCGCAGATCAAGTTCGTCATCGAGTCGCGCGGGCGCCTGCAATCGCAGCTGGCGGCGCTGACCGCGCAGCGCGACCAGTGGCAGAACCAGGCCACCGAATACGGCGGCCAGATCGAGGAGGCCGAATTCACGCTCGAGGAGCTGTCGGCCAAGGTCGAGCAATCGCAGATGATGGCCGAGCAAAAGGGCGAGTCGCTGCCGATGCTGGAGCAGGCGTGGCGCGAGGCGCAGACCAGGAGCACCGAATCGCGCGCCCGCATCATGCAGGCGCAGCAGCAGTTGGAACTGGAATCGGCGCACCAGCGCAACGCCAACAACATCCTCAACGGCCTGGCCGTGCGGCGCGAACGCCTGCAGCAGGAAAAGAACGGCCTCAATCTGCCCGACAGCGCGCACCTGGCCAATATGCGCATGCAGCTGGAGGAAAAGCAGCAGGCGCTGGAAGAACAGAGCTTCCTGCTGGAGGAGGCGCTGGAGCAGCAACCGCGCCTGGAAGAGGAACGCCAGGCCGCGCAGCAGCAGGTCAATAGCGAAACGGCCGCCAACGCTCAATTGGAGGCGCGCCTGAACGCGCTGCGCCAGTTGCAGGAACGCGTGCAGACCCAGGGCAAGGTCACCCCCTGGCTGCAAAAGCACGAACTCGATTCGCTGCCGCGCCTGTGGCAAAAACTGAATATCGAATCCGGTTGGGAGACCGCGCTGGAATCGGTGCTGCGCGAGCGCACGTCGGCGCTGCAGATGTCGAACATCGAATGGGCCAAAGCCTTCTTCGGCGACGCGCCGCCGGCCAAGCTGGCGCTGTTCGCGCCGTCGACGGCGGTGCCGCCGGCGCCGGTGGAAGTGGCGGGCCTGAAGCCTTTCCTCAATCTGCTCAAGTTGAACGACCCCGGTCTGCGCGGTCTGCTGCAGGACTGGCTGCACAACGCCTACCAGGCCGACGACGCGGCCGAGGCCTTCGCCGAGCGCGCCAAGCTGCCGGCCGGCGGCTACTTCGTCACGCGCCAGGGCCACGTCGTCACGCAGAACAGCGTGCGCTTCTACGCGGCCGATTCGGAGCAGGACGGCATGCTGGGGCGCCAGCAGGAGATCGAGAACATCACCAAGCAGCTGCGCGCGCAGCAGATGCTGGCCGACGAGGCGCGCGCCCGTTCGGTGCGCGCGGAAGCGGCGGTGTCGGAACTGACGCGGCGCCTGACCGAGTACCGCGCCAAGCTGCAAAGCCTGCAGCAGTCGGTGCACACCTTGCAGCTGGACGTGGTCAAACTGTCCGAGATCGAAGCGCGCTTCAACCAGCGCAGCAACCAGATCGAAACCGACCTGGCCGAAATCGCCGCGCAGGAAGAGGAACAGACCCAGATCAAGATGGAGTCCGAGGAAAAGTTCGAGCAGCTCGACATGGAGCTCGGCAACCTGCAGGGCGACCACGAGGACGGCCAGACCATTTTCCTGGAAAAGGAACAGCGCCTGGCCGACGCCCGCGAAGCCTTGCGCGATCTGGAACGCGCGGCGCAGGAAGCGCAGTTCGCCGAAAAATCCCAGCGCAACAAGATCGAGGAATTGCGCCGCTCGATCGCCACCGCGACCGCGCAGGTGGCGCAGGTGACGCAAAGCCTGGAGGCGGGCCAGCTGGAACTGGCGACGATGGAATCGGGCTCCGCCAACGACGGCCTGCAGGACCTGCTGGACCGCCGCACCGAGCAGGAGAAGGCGCTGTCGGACGCGCGCCATGAACTCGACCAGATCACGCAGCAATTGCGCCAGTTCGAGGAAGGCCGCATATCGACCGAGCGCGCGTTGCAGCCGCAGCGCGACAAGATCATGGAAATGCAGCTCAAGGAGCAGGCCGCGCGCCTGAACCAGGAGCAGTTCGCCGCGCAGCTGGCGGAGGTGCAGGCCGACGAGGCGGCGCTGGCCGAAAAGCTCCATCCGGACATGAAGGCGTCGTATCTGCAGGGCGAGGTGACGCGCCTGACCAACGCCATTTCGCTGCTCGGGGCGGTCAACCTGGCGGCGCTGGACGAACTGGCGACGGCGTCCGAGCGCAAGAACTTCCTCGATTCGCAGAACGCCGATTTGAACGAGGCGATCAACACGCTGGAAGACGCCATCGCCAGGATCGACAAGGAAACGCGCGATCTGCTGCAGGACACCTTCGACCGCGTCAACGGCCACTTCTCCGAGCTGTTCCCGATCCTGTTCGGCGGCGGCCAGGCCAAGTTGATCATGACCGGCGATGAAATTCTCGACTCCGGCGTGCAGGTCATGGCGCAGCCGCCGGGTAAGAAGAACGCCACCATCCACCTGTTGTCCGGCGGCGAAAAAGCGCTGACGGCGACGGCGCTGGTGTTCTCGATGTTCCGACTTAACCCGGCGCCGTTCTGCCTGCTCGACGAGGTCGACGCACCGCTGGACGACGCCAATACCGAACGATTCTGCCGGATGGTCAAACGCATGTCCGACCATACCCAATTCCTCTTCATCTCGCACAATAAGATTGCGATGGAGATGGCCAATCAACTAATCGGTGTGACGATGCAGGAGCAGGGCGTATCGCGCATCGTGGCGGTGGATATGCAGTCCGCCGCCAATTTCGCTTCAGAGGCACAAGCAGCATGACAGACCTTCAAATGAGTTTGATCGGGATCGCCGGCGTATTCGTCGCCGGTGTATTCACCTACAACAAAATCCAGGAATACAAGGCCAAGAAGAGCGTCGAACGCGCCTTCGCGACCGACCATGACGATGTGCTGATGCGCACCGGCGAAACGCCGGCCGCGCGCCAGGAACCGCGTCCCGAGCCACACATCGACCCACGCGTCGATCCGGTCGGCGGCCAGCGCCAGGAGCCGCGCTTC
>DATMSN010000112.1:0-2249 GCA_035565375.1 Duganella sp.
CGCTGAAAAACCAGGACCTGAACCGCACCCTGGGCGTGATCCGTCGCAGCGGCCATGTGCTGTCGCCGGGCGCCGCGCGCCTGGTGGAGCTGCTCAAGCAGTCGTTGTCGACGCGGCCCGCCAGCGGCCGACAGGCGGCGGGCCCCAAAAAAACGTAGCCACAACGCAACACATTTTCACTTTTTTGCAGTTCGTCGCAAAGTTGTCGGTCCGGGTGGCGAAGTTCAGTAAAATCAACGTTATCAGAATGAGTAACCATCGAACCAACCACTAAGGATTCACCATGCGCCGCACCGCTTCCGCCGTCCTGACCACCGCCCTTGTCACCGCCATGGGTGCCACCTTGTACGCGGCGAGCGTCCCCGTGCTGGCGGCGGAATCGACCCGCGCGCTGCCCTCGTTCATCGCCGTCAACGCCAAGGGCGCGTTCGCGATGACGGTCGAAGCGGGCAAGACGCAGTCGGTGGTGGTCAGCGGCGACGACAAGTTCGTCGCCTCCGTGAAGACCGAGGTGGTCGACAACGAACTGCAGATCACCATGCCCGATAAGAGCTACAACGGCGGCAAGGGCGATCCGCGCATCACCATCACGGTGCCTTCGCTAAGCCGCGTGAAGGTCGAAGGCGCCGGCGAGACCATCATCAGCAAGGTCAACACCGATCGCCTCGACATCGGTTACCTGGGCGCCGGCCACCTGGTCGCCAGCGGCAAGGTCAAATACCTGCGCCTGAACGCCAAGGGCGTCGGCGAGGTCGATACCAAGGCGCTGCACGCGGACCGGGTCGACGTCAATTTCGAAGGCGTGGGCAACGTCAGCGTCTACGCCAGCGATTTGCTCAACGCCGTGGCCAAGGGCATGGGGTCGTTGAACTACTATGGCAAGCCGAAAACGGTCAACAAGTCGGTGTCGGGCATCGGCAGCGTCAGCGCCCGGGACTGAACCGGGCCAGCCGGCCCGGTGACACGATTAGCGATTGCGGGTACCATCGGAAGCACCAACGAATCACGATAAATCCATCGCACCGGGGGAGACGGCAAACGTGGGCGTGCCGAACGACATAGCGCACTGGCGCGAGCGGATCTTCGCCAGGCTGCTGCTGATCGTGTTCCTGCTCGGACTGGCCACGGCCGTCCCCAGCATGCTGCTGGCCGCCAGCGAAGGCATGTGGTCCATCGTCGTCATCGACGTCGTCGCGCTGTCCTGGCTCGGCGCCATCCTGCTGCTGCGCCGCGTCGCCTACACCATCCGGGTGGTCAACTTCCTGGCGGTCGCCTTCGTGGTCGGCGTCGGCCTGCTGCTCAAGATCGGACCGGTCAGCCAGATCTACCTGATGGCCGTTCCGGTGCTCGCCGCGCTGCTGCTCGGACTGCGCCCGGCGATATGGACGCTGCTGCTGGCAGGGCTGGCGGTGATGGTGCTCGGCTTCGAGGAAAACGCCAAGGTGCAAATCGAGGGCATGCCCGACCACGCCTTCCTCAAGTCGGCCATCATCTCGATCAACTTCATGTTCATGACGGCGGTGCTGACGTTGTCGTGCGCGGTGCTGCTGCAGCAGCTGGCGCGCTCGTTCGACGAACTGCGCGCCAGCGCCGATTCGCTCGAACGCCTGGCGTTCTTCGACGTGCTCACCGGCCTGCCCAATCGCCGCCTGCTGATGGACCGCGTCGGGACGCTGCTGGCCAGCTCCGCGCGCAGCGCCACTTTCAGCGCGGTGATGTTCATCGATCTCGATCGCTTCAAAACCATCAACGACGCGCGCGGCCACGCGATCGGCGACGCGCTGCTGCGCAAGGCGGCCGATCGCTTGAGCCAACTGGTGCGCAAGGCCGACACCGTGGCGCGCATCGGCGGCGACGATTTCGTCGTGGTGCTGGCGCACCTGGGCGACGATCTGGAAAGCGCCACGCGCGCCGCGCGGACGGTGGCCGACAAGGTCCGGATCGACATCGGCCGGGAGTTCGAGATCGAAGGTCAGTTTTATACATCCACCGCCAGCATCGGCGTGACGATGCTGCCCAAATCCAGACAGGGAACGCAGCAGCAGAATGCGCACGACCTGCTGCGCGAGGCCGACACGGCGATGTACCGCGCCAAGGCCGAGGGGCGCAACGGCATCGCCTTCTTCGAGGCTGCGATGCAGACGGCGGTCGAACAGCGCCTGTCGATGGAACGCGACCTGGCCGCCGCGCTGGCCGCCGGCGAACTGCAAATGCACGTGCAGCCGCAGGTCGACCGCGGCGGCCGCGCG
>DATMSN010000113.1:0-3650 GCA_035565375.1 Duganella sp.
CAGGCGCAGCTCGGTGCGCCAGCGGTCCAGCGTGTCCTGTTGCATGGTCGCGCCGGGCTGGCTGAAGGCGATGCTGGCCTGCGCGTTGGGCTTGAAGCTGCCGTTGTGGTCGGCGATGACCATGGTGTGGCCGCCCAGGCCGGGGCTGGCGGCGTCGCCGCTGTGTTCGAAATAGTGGAACAGGCCTTCCTCGTGCATCAGGCGTTCGGCGAAGGCGAGGTCGCTTTCCTGGTACTGGGTGGTGATGCTGCGCTTGGGATAGACGGCGCGGTCGACGATGTCGAAGCGCCAGGTCGGCGCCAGCTTGCCCCGGCCCTGGTAGGCGGTAAACACGGTATCGAGGATGTCGAACACCGTCATATCCTGGAAGATGCGGCTGTCGCGTCCGCGCGCGAGGAAGGCGGTCCAGGGCTCGACGGTGAGGTTGTAGCGGGCGAAGCCGCCGTTGGCGCCGGCCATGTCGATGGCGGTCACGTGGCCGTGGAACGGGCGGAGCTGGTCGCGGCTGGCGGCGGTCATCAGCTCGAGCAGCACCGGCTGGCCGATCAGCGACTTGAGCGGAATGGCGGCGTCGGTGGACAGCGCGGCGATCTTGAAGCTGAAGCCGGTGCCGATGCCTTCCTCGCCGCGCACGCATTCGGCCAGCAGCAGGTCGGCCCCCAAGGGCGTGGTTAGTTTGAGCAGCCGCGTGCTTTGCGAGAACGCGGAGAGCAGAGCAAGCGGGTCGGACTCGCTCAGTTGTGATGAAATCGTTTCTGACATGTGACTCACACTCCCGATGCACCGCGCCGGCAAACCCGGCGCCTGACTTGATGTGATCCAAGCAAGATTACACCTTAGAATTTACTATTTTACAAGTGCGATTCGGTTGAGTGCGCTAGTTCGAATTACGGAAAGCCGGTCTGACCGAACTTGAGATGGCCCAAGCGCCTTGGCGAACCGGCTTTTCAACGAACGACTTTACCGGGTTGTTGCATTTCCGCCGCCGGGTCCGGCATCTTGCGTCACCGCAAAACGTCTATGTTGCGCCATGACATGATCGACATCCTGTGCAGTCCATTTGTTGCCGCCTGGCACCAAGGATGCCAGTCTGCGATGGATGCCGCGATGGAAAAACTACTGCCGTACTTCGAACGGGAACTGAGCCAGCTGCGCCGCGCCGGCGCGGAATTCGCCGGCCGTTATCCCAAGCTGGCCGGCAGCCTGCAGATACACGGCGAAACCTGCGCCGACCCCCACGTCGAACGGCTGATCCAGGCCAACGCCTTCCTCAACGCCCGCGTCGCCAAGCGGCTCGACGACGGCCACGCCCGCTTCACCGAAGCGCTGCTCGGCATGCTGTACCCGTATCACCTGCGGCCGATGCCATCGTGTTCGATCGCCCGCATCGACTACAGCGAAGCGCCGGTCAACGCGGTCAGCGGCGCCACCACGCTGGCGCGCGGCGCCGCCATGAAATCGCTGGCGCCAAACGTCGTGGGCTGCGGCTTTCGCAGCATCTACGACGCCACGGTCGCCCCGGTCGGGATCGGTGCGGCATGGTTCGAACCGCACATCCAGGTACCGTCGACCGTCTCGCTGCCGCCAGACGCCGGCGCGGCGATCTGCCTCACGATCGAAAGCACCGGCACCGCGCGCGGCCTGGCGCTCCAGGGTGTGACCACCATGCGGGTGTTCATCGACGCCGACGCCAAGCTGCGCGCCACCCTGCGCGACGCGCTGTTCATGCGCACCGCCTGCGCCTGCGTGGAGGCCGGCGGCCAATGGCGCATGCTGGCCAAGCCGCCGATCGCGCCGGTGGGCTTTGCCGACGACGAAGCGCTGCTGCCGGTCGCCACGTCCGAACATGGCGCGTATCGCCTGCTCAGCGAATACTTCGCCTTCCCGGAAAAATTCGACTTCTTCGACATCGACCTGGCCGCCCTGATCGCCGCCAGTCCGGCCAACTGCAGCCGGTTGACGTTGCGCCTCGCGCTGACGGACATCCGTCCCGACACCTCCGCCGCGCGCGTGCTGCGCACACTGACCGAAGCGCATCTGGTGCTGGCCTGCACACCCGTCATCAACCTGTTCGAGCAAGCGGCCGTGCCGATTCGCGTGGCCGCCGCCCGCAGCAACTACCCGGTGGTACTCGACGCGGTGCCGGCCAGCGACTGCGAGATTTACAGCATCGACGCGGTGCAGCTGGTGCGCAAGGCGCAGCAAGGCAGCGGCATCACGGACTTCGCCCCGTACTATTCGCTGCACCAGCGCGCGGCCGGCGGCAAGGGCCACTACTGGCTGGAGCGGCGAGAAGATATCGGCGGCGTCGCCGATCACGATGTCTCGCTGACGCTGGTCGACCAGGCACTCACGCCACTGCGGCTGGAGGATGGCACCGCATCGATGCAGGTGACCTGCACCAACCGCAACCTGCCGCAAAATCTGCCGTGCGGACGGAGCGGCGGCGACCTGCGAGCGGTCAAATCCACCGGCAACTTCCCGATCCGCATGCTGCGCCGGCCGACGATGTCGCACCCGCCGGCGCCGCACGGCGACAGCCAGTGGGGACTGATCGCCCATCTGGCGCCAAACCACCGCGCGCTCACGCGGCAAGGCCTGCCCGCGCTGGCTGCGACGCTGCGGCTATACGCGCAGCGCGACAACGCCATCGCCCATCGGCAGATCGACGGCATCACCGGCTTGTCGCACCGGCCGGCCACGGCCTGGATGCGGCAGGGCGGCGACCGCGCCTACCTGCGCGGGATCGAAGTGACGGTCACGCTGGACGAAGCGGCGTACGCCGACACCGGCGTCCACGTCTTCGCCCAAGTGCTGGATTACCTGTTTTGCCTGAACGTCCACCTGAATAGCTACACGCAGCTGGTGATCGTTTCCCATGCCAGTGGCAAGGAAGTGCTGCGCTGCGCCCCGCGCGCCGGCGCCTTGCCGCTGGCCTGAGCGCCGCCTGATTCGCCGCATACCAGAGGAGTAACCGTGGAAAGCGATAACGATTTTTTCAGCTTCATGAGCATGCCCAAGGAGCTGGTCACCTTCAACCGGCCGATCCGGCTCAAGCTCGATCTGCCGGGCGGCATCAACGACGACATGCTGCTGCCGCAACGGGTGTTCGGCACCGAGACGCTGTGCGGCGGCATCGACTACCGCATCCTGTGCGTATCGGCCAACGCCAGCCTGGCGTTGAAGCAGCTGATCGCCGTGCCGGCCGCGCTGCAATTCGTCACCGACCAGGGAGGGCTGCGCAGCGTGTGCGGCATCGTCACGGAAGCCAGCTCCGGCGACAGCGACGGCGGCTTGGCCAGCTACCAGCTGGTGCTGCGCGACGCCCTGGCGATCCTGGAAAAGCGCATCAACACGCGCGTGTTCCGGCAGATGGACGAAGTGGAGATCGTCCGCCAGATCCTCAGGGAATGGCGACAAAAGAGCTCCACCCTCGGCGTCTGCTTCCGGGACGAGGTGGACGAGGTTTTCCATCTGCGCAAATACCCCCAACGCGAATTCACGATGCAGCACAACGAATCGGACGCCGCCTTCATCCGCCGCCTGCTCAAGCGCAGCGGCATCGGCTGGTACGTGCGCGCCGAGGCCAAGGGCGATGGCCCGATGCACACGCTGGTGCTGTTCAACGACGCCGAAAGCCTGCGCCAGAA
>DATMSN010000114.1:0-7531 GCA_035565375.1 Duganella sp.
CAAATCCGGCAGCACGCAGACCAGCATCACCCAGGCCGCCATCGGCGCCGCCGCCGTCCAGCCGGGTAATTCGGCCGTCGCTTCGCAGACCGTCTACGGACCGA
Source organism: Duganella sp. (assembly GCA_035565375.1). Lineage (GTDB taxonomy): Bacteria > Pseudomonadota > Gammaproteobacteria > Burkholderiales > Burkholderiaceae_D > Rugamonas. The sequence continues at coordinate 105 of DATMSN010000114.1, forward strand.
TGGTGGCCAAGGCCACCGCCGACGCCACCGCCGCCGGCAACAAGGCCGGACTCGACTACGCCGCCGCCAAGGGACCGGAACTGGTCGCCGCGCTGGCCACCGCCGGCACCGAGCTGGCCAACCTGGTCAAGACGCAGATCATCGCCAACGGCGCCAACTTCGTGACCGTGAACAACCTGCCGGACGTGGCCACCACGCCGTCCGGCCGCGGCCAGTCGGCCGCCACCCAGGCGCTGATCAACGCCATGGTGAGCGCCTTCAACACGGCGCTGACCACCGCCCTGTCGGCGGAACCGAAAGTGGTGATCGTCGACGTGTTCGCCGTCAGCCACGACCAGGCCACCAATCCCGCCCCGTACGGACTGACCAACGTGACCGAGCCGGCATGCGACCTGAGCGCGGCCAAGAACCCGCTCGGCACGTCGCTGGCGTGCAATGCCGGCAACCTCAAGTCGGGCGATGTGAGCCACTATTCGTTCGCCGACGAGGTCCACCCGACCCCGTTCAACAACCTGCTGCTGGCCCGCTACGTGTCCAGGAGCCTGGTGACCAAGGGCTGGCTGTAAATTCCGTCGTCGCAGGCAGCGCCGCCGCAATCGGCGGCCGCCGGACTATCACATAAAAATCAGGAGACGATATGAACAATGGTTTCAAAACGACGGTAAAACTGCTGGCGCTGGCCGCCGCGATGTCGGTGGCCACGGCCGCTTCCGCGCAACAAACGGCCGGCACCTGGCTCGCCACGCTCGGCATCAACAAGATCACGCCGAAGGTCGATTCCGGCGACGTGTCGGCGCCGGCGCTGCCCGGCACCAAGGCCGACATCGATTCGGACACCAAGCCGCGCCTGGCGTTCGCGTATATGTACACCGACAACATCTCGGCGGAGATCGATCTGGGTCTGCCGTACAAGCATGACCTGGTCGGTGCGGGATCGATCCAGGGCACGGGCAAGCTGGGCACCTCGGAGGTGTTGCCGCCGACGGCGTTCATCCAGTACCGCTTCCTGCCGGCGAACGCGATGTTCCGGCCGTATGTCGGGCTGGGTATCACGTATGCGTACTTCCAGAAGGAGCGCGGTTCGGGGCAATTGACGGCGATCTTGAACACCGGCGGTCCGGGCGCGACCTTCAAGGTCGACAACAAATGGGCGGCCAGCTACCAGATCGGCGGCACGGTCAAGATCAACGAGCAGTGGTTTGTCGACGCCACCGTGATCAAGACCAAGCTGAAGACCAAGGTGCATTTCTCGACCGGCCAGGACCAGGATATCCGCCTCGATCCGCTGGCCGTCAGCGTCAGCATCGGCTACAACTTCAAGGGATTTAATTTCTGATTGTTATGGGCCCAATAAAAAAACCGCTGCGGTTTCGCAGCGGTTTTTTTTCGTTCACGGTCCCGATGCGTCTTACTGGAACGCCTGGATGCCGGTCTGCGCCCGGCCCAGGATCAGCGCGTGGATGTCGTGCGTGCCCTCGTAGGTGTTGACCACCTCCAGGTTGACCATGTGGCGGATGACGCCGAATTCGTCCGAGATGCCGTTGCCGCCCAGCATATCGCGCGCGACCCGGGCGATGTCCAGCGACTTGCCGCACGAGTTGCGCTTCATCATCGAGGTGATTTCCACCGCCGCCGTGCCGGCGTCCTTCATGCGGCCCAGCTGCAGGCAGCCCTGCAGGCCCAGCGTGATTTCGGTCTGCATGTCGGCCAGCTTCTTTTGCACCAGCTGGTTGGCGGCCAGCGGACGGCCGAACTGCGAGCGGTCCAGCACGTACTGGCGGGCGATGTGCCAGCACGCTTCGGCCGCGCCCAGCGCGCCCCAGGCGATGCCGTAGCGCGCCGAGTTCAGGCAGGTGAACGGACCCTTGAGGCCGCGCACGTCGGGGAAGGCGTTCTCCTCCGGGCAGAACACGTTGTCCATGACGATCTCGCCGGTCAGCGAGGCGCGCAGGCCGAACTTGCCGTGGATGGCGGGCGCGCTCAGGCCGGCCATGCCCTTTTCCAGCACGAAGCCGCGGATGGCGCCCTCGTCGTCCTTGGCCCAGACCACGAACACGTCGGCCACCGGCGAGTTGGTGATCCACATCTTGGCGCCGGTCAGCGCGTAGCCGCCCGGGACTTTCTTGGCGCGCGTGATCATCGAGCCGGGATCGGAGCCGTGGTTCGGCTCGGTCAGGCCGAAGCAGCCTATCCATTCGCCGGTCGCCAGCTTGGGCAGGTATTTCTGGCGCTGCGCCTCGGTGCCGAATTCGAAGATCGGCACCATCACCAGCGACGACTGCACGCTCATCATCGAGCGGTAGCCGGAATCGACGCGCTCGACCTCGCGCGCGATCAGCCCGTAGGAGACGTAGTTCAGGCCGGGGCCGCCGTACTGGTCGGGGATGGTCGGACCCAGCAGGCCCAGCTCGCCCATTTCGCGGAAGATCGACGTGTCCATCTTCTCGTGGCGGAACGCCTCCAGGATGCGCGGGGCCAGCTTGTCCTGGCAATAGGCGGCGGCGGCGTCGCGCACCATGCGCTCGTCGTCGGTCAGTTGCTGGTCCAGCAACAAGGGGTCATCCCAGTGGAATTGGGCGCGGGCTTGGCTCATGGTGGTCTCTCATTATGGTGAATGCTGCCAGCATTCTATGCCGCGCCGCAAGGGCCGGCTTTTCAAATGGCGACACCAATTTCCGTTTTTCGACGCTGCCCTAGCCCAGGCTGCCGAACTGGCCGCCGTGGAAGATCAGCGGCGGCGCCGGCGTGAATTCGCACAATTCGACCTCGCCGACGAAGATGACGTGGTCGCCCTCGGGGTAGCGGCTGCGGTTGTGGCATTCGAACCAGGCCGATCCGCCTTTGAGGATGGGCTGGCCGGTGCGCGACAGTTCGTACTCGACCGTTTCCCACGGGTTGCTGCCGCGCGTGGCGAACAGCTTGGCCAGGTGCGCCTGGCCGGCGCTGAGCACGTTGATTACATAATGCGAGTTGCCGGTGAAGATGGGCATGCTGTTGGCGCCGTTCGACAGGCTCCACAGCACCAGCGGCGGATCGAGCGAGACCGAGTTGAAGGAGCTGGCCGTCAGGCCGCGAAACGTGCCATCGGCCAGCCGGGTGGTGATCACGGTCACGCCGGTGGCGAACTGGCCCAGCGCCTGACGGAAATGGGCGGTGTCGAAAGCGCGTTCTTCGGCGCGGGGGGAGATGGTGTGCATGGTCGGCCTGTGTTCTTTTAGCCATTATGCCAAAGATTCGGGGCCGTGGCGGATCGCGGCCTGTCGCCGGCGGTAAACTAGCTGCGTGCGGCACGCGATTGCGTTACAGTGGGTCATGCAGGCATCTTCGATACGGAGGGGGCTATGGGCAGCAATGGCGCGCCGGGCGCGGCGCTCGAGACGGCGGTTCTGGGCGGCGGCTGCTTCTGGTGCCTGGAGGCGGTGTATCTGCAGGTGAAGGGGATCGTAAGTGTCGAGTCCGGCTATACGGGCGGCCACGTGCCCCATCCCACCTACGAACAAGTGTGCGTCGGCGACACCGGCCATGCCGAAGTGGTGAAATTGCAATTTGACCCGGCGCTCATCGCCTACCACGACATCCTGGAAATTTTCTTCACGATCCACGATCCGACCACCTTGAACCGGCAGGGCAACGATGCCGGCACGCAGTACCGCTCGGTCATTTATTACCAGTCGCCGCAGCAGGAGGCGACCGCGCGCCAGGTCGTCGCCGAGATGGCCAACGTGTGGGACGCGCCCATCGTGACCGAGCTGTCGCCGGCGCAGCCGTATTACAAGGCCGAGGACTACCACCAGGATTATTTCCGCCGCCATCCGCTGCAGGGTTATTGCGCGTTCGTGGTCGCGCCCAAGGTGGCCGAGTTCCGCAAGATCCACGGCCACCGGATCAAATAACTGCGGCCACGGCAACAAGCGACTTCTAAACCACGTAGGGCGGATTAGGCGGGACGCCGTAATCGGCCATGCGTGAGCCGCCGAGGCGCATGCATGGCCGATTACGCTGCGCTAATCCGCCCTACGTCGGTTAGATCGGCATCCAGCTCGCCGGCTTGCGGATACATGTGCTTGCGCGACCACGGCAGCGTGTTGCTGCGCTGCCCGGCCTTGTGGCCGACGATTTGGTACAGGCTGATCCAGTCCTGCTCGAACGCGTAGCTGCAGCCGGCCAGATACACGTGCCAGATGCGGAAGCGCTTGTCGCCGGCCAGCGCCCGCAGCCGCTCGGCGTGCGCTTCGAAATTGTCGGTCCAGATGGCGCACGTGCGCGCGTAGTGGCGCCGCAGGTTTTCCACGTCGTACGCTTCGAGCCCGCCTTGCTGCATCGCCTTGAGCACGCTGCCGATATGCGCCAGCTCGCCATGCGGGAACACATATTTGTCGATGAACTCGCCGCCGCCGTACGGCGTCTGGCCGTTGTCCGGATCGGTGGAGGTGATGCCGTGGTTCATCACCAGCCCGTCCGGCGCCAGCAGGCGGTCGATGGCGGCGAAGTATTCGGGCAAATGCCGCACGCCGACATGCTCGAACATGCCGACGCTGGTGATGCGGTCGAACTGTCCGCGCACGTCGCGGTAGTCCTGCAGCCGGATCTCGACCAGGTGCTCGAGCCCGGCGCGCCGCACGCGCTGCGTGGCCAGCGCGTACTGGTTCTCCGACAAGGTGACGCCGACGCAGCGCACGCGGTACTGCTGCGCCGCGCGGATCACCAGCGCGCCCCAGCCGCAGCCGATGTCGAGCAGCGTGTGTTCGGGCCGCAGCGCGATCTTGCGCAGGATGTGGTCGATCTTTTTGAGCTGGGCGGCGGCCAGGTCCTCGTCGCCGTCCTCGAAGTAGGCGCAGGAATAGACCATCGCCGGATCGAGGAATTGCGCGTAGAAGTCGTTGGAGACGTCGTAGTGGTAGCGGATCGCCTCGGCGTCCTTTTGCTTGTCGTGCTTCATGCCGCGCGCCAGGCGCGAGAACTTGCCCCGCGGCTTGAGCGTGGTGCGCGCCAGCGCGTTGACGACGGCGATCATGTCGCGCGCCGCGCCCTTGACCTCGATCGCGCCTTCGACATACGCCGTGCCCAGGTTGGCCAGCGACGGCGTCAGCAGGTAGCGCGCGGCCGACACGGTGGGCAGGCGTATCGTCACGCGCGGCGCCTCGCTGGAGAGGTCGACGCACTGGCCGTTCCATAATTCGATCCGCAGCGGCAGCGTGATCTGCCGGCGGATGGACGCGATCCAGGCACTCAGTCGGTTTTGTACGAACATCTTCGCCTCCGGTTCAGAAGTAAAAAAACCACCGCAAGCGATGGTCTCCGAACCGGCGCGCAACCGTGCCTTTTACGGCTGCAGGCGCTCTTTGATCCAGCGGCCATCCGCTTGTTTCACATACACGATCCGGTCGTGGAAGCGCGATCGGCGCCCCTGCCAGAACTCGATACGCACCGGTTCGAGGCGGTAGCCGCCCCAGTGTTCCGGCCGTACCGGATGCTCGCCGCTGGTGGCGGCAGCCGCATCGTAATTGGCTTCCATCTGTTCCCGGTTGGCGATGGGCGCGCTCTGCCGCGAGGCGATCGCGGCGATCTGGCTCTTCACCGGCCGGCTATAAAAGTATTGATCGCTTTCCTCGGCGGAAGTTTTGACGACCTTGCCTTCAATCCGCACCTGCCGCTCGAGTTCATTCCAAAAGAATAGCAGCGCGGCGTGCGGATTGGTGCGCAATTGCTCACCTTTTTGACTTTTGTAGTTGGTGTACCAGGTAAAACCGCGTTGGTCGAACTGTTTGATCAACACGATGCGCGACGTCGGCTTGCCTTCCTCGTCGACGGTGGCAACGCTCATCGCGTTCGGTTCGTTGACTTTGGCGTGCAGCGCCTCGTCGAACCACTTGCCGAACTGGGCGACCGGATCGTCGAGCACATCGTTTTCGGTCAGGCTGGCGCGGCCATAATCGAGCCGCAGGTCGGCCAGCACCACGCCGTCGGCCACCGTGTTGGCGACCGGCACCTGGCGCTGTTCCGGCACCTGGCTTTGCGGCAACGCGGGCGTGATGCCGCGCCGCGCTTGCATCGCGCTGCCCAGTTGCGCCATCTGCTCGGGGCTGAACAGGCGCTTGGCCATCGGCGCGATGTTGGCCTCCTCCTTGGCCATGTGCGCGGTGTAGGCGTCGCAAAACCGTTGCACGTCCGGCGCCGACAATTCGGCGCCGTCGCCGGCGGCGATGCTTTCCAGCTGCGCGCGGACGATCTCCCAGTCCCGGTCCATGTGCCGGTGATCGGCCAGGATGCCGGGCACCAGTTCGTCGAGCAGCGCGGCGTCGGCGTCGCGCGCGGTGGCCTGCAGCATCGGCATCAGGTTTTGCTCTTCGTCGTCGTGGTGCAGAGGGGCGGCGGTGTTGAAATATTTGAGCACGGCCTGCGCGGCCTTTTGCGCCTCGGCGTCGGCGCCGTGCGCGGGCAGGTGGGTGAGCAGGTTTTGCATCGTCAGCAACTGTTTGCGGATACGGTCGTGGCAATGTTTCAAAACTGCTATCGGCTGGCTGAAATCGGGGGCGGTGTCGAACAGGGAAGTACTCATGGAATGGGGCTCTGGCTGGGTCGGAAAGTCATTCTAGAATAATTCTTGTCGCCGCGTCCGGTAAAATGGCGGCATGAACAGTATCTCCGACCTGAATCACGACGCCGGCCCCGACCCGGTCGACTTCGACCGCCGTTTCGGCGGCATCGCCCGATTGTACGGCGAACGCGCGCTGGCGCGCTTCCGCGGCGCCCACGTGTGCGTGGTCGGCGTCGGCGGCGTCGGCTCGTGGATCGTCGAGGCGCTGGCCCGCAGCGCCATCGGGCAATTGACCTTGATCGACCTCGACAACGTGGCCGAATCGAACATCAACCGCCAGATCCAGGCGCTGACCGGCACCGTCGGCATGGCCAAGATCGCCGCGCTGGCCGAGCGCATCGCGCAGATCAACCCTTACTGCGTGGTCAACCAGATCGAGGACTTCGTCGGCGCCGACAACCTCGACACGATGCTCGGCGCCGGCCAATACGACTACGTGGTCGACGCCATCGACAGCGTCAAGGCCAAGGCCGCGATGATCGCGTATTGCCGCCAGCACGCGCTGCCGCTGGTGATCATCGGCAGCGCCGGCGGCCAGACCGACCCGACCCAGATCGCCGTGCGCGACCTGGCGCGCACCGAGCAGGAACCGCTGCTGAAAAAAGTGCGCAAGGTGCTGCGCAGCCAGTACGGCTACCCGCGCGGCGAGAAGACCAAGTTCCATGTGGACGCGGTGTTCTCGATGGAGCCGCTGAAGTTTCCCGAAACGGGGGAGGTGTGCGCGGTCGACGGCGACGACCGCGCCGGCGGCGTGACCGGCTTGAACTGCGCCGGCTTCGGCTCGGCGATGGTGGTCACGGCCACGTTCGGCATGGTGGCCGCCGGCCAC
>DATMSN010000115.1:0-2901 GCA_035565375.1 Duganella sp.
CCGGCCTGGCACAAGCTGCTGGCGGCCATCGGCCAGGCCTGCGGCCAGGTGCGAGGCCAGGGCCCCTGGTATGTGGAAGCCCACCAGTTCCGCATCGACACCACCGACGGCATCGGCCGCCCGACGCCCGAGGGCGCGCACCGCGACGGCGTCGATTTCGTGGCCGTGATCCTGGTCGCCCGCTCGCAGATCAAGGGCGGGGAGACTCGCATCTTTGAAGCCGACGGCCCCAACGGCAAACGCTTCACGATGACCGCGCCGTGGACCATGCTGCTGCTCGACGACGCCACCGTGATCCACGAATCGACGCCGATCCAGCCGCTGTCCGCGCATGGCCACCGGGACACGCTGGTGCTGACCTGGCGCGCCGGCGGCTTCCAGGGGCAGGAAAATCCCCTGTTCCCCGGCTAAATCCGATATAGTCACACCAGCTATGGACGCGTTAACGTGGCCTAAATACCAGCAATCAGGAGGGCAGTCTGTGGACCCCAGCTACGAGATACAGCCCGACGAAATCGAAATTCTGATCGTCGAGGACAGCCCGACCCAGGCCGAACGGCTGCGCCGCCTGATCCAGTCGATGCGCTACAAGGCGCGCGTGGCCGGCAACGGCCGGCTGGCGCTGGAAGCGATCCGCGAACGCAAACCGCACCTGGTGCTGTCCGACATCGTCATGCCGGAGATGGACGGCTACACGCTGTGCCGCGCCATCAAGACCGATCCGGACCTGCGCGACATCCCGGTGATCCTGGTGACGTCGCTGATGGACCCCAAGGACATCATCCGCGGCATCGAATGCGGCTCCGACAACTTCATCCGCAAGCCGTACGCGGAGGATTATCTGCTCAACCGCATCGGCCACATGCTGATGAACCAGAAGCTGCGCAAGAACCAGAACATGGAGGTCGGCATCGCCCTCTACCTGGGCGATCAAAAGCACTTCATCAACGCCGAGCGCCAGCAGATCCTCGACCTGCTGATCTCCACCTACGAACAGGCGGTGCAGGTCAACAGCGAATTGCAGGCGCGCGAGCGCCAGGTGATCGAACTGAATATGCGCCTGGCCCACCACGCCGGCGAGCTCGAAACCATCAACCGCGAGATCGCGCTCAAAAACCTGGAGCTGGCCGAGGCGAGCCGCATGAAGTCGGCCTTCATCGCCAACATGTCGCACGAGTTGCGCACGCCGCTCAACGCCATCATCGGCTTCACCGGCGCGCTGCTGATGAAGCTGCCCGGCCCGCTGACGACGGAGCAGGACAAGCAGCTCAACACCATCCGCACCAGCGCGCGCCATCTGCTCTCGCTGATCAACGACATCCTCGACGTGGCCAAGATCGAGGCCGGCAAGGTGACGCTGGAGCTGGAGACGGTGAGGTGCCAGGAGCTCGTCACCGACGTCGTCGACACCCTGCGCCCGCTGGCGCTGCAAAAAGGGCTGGCGCTGGAAATCGACCTGGCGCCGGCCGCGATCGTGCTGGAGACCGACCGCCGCGCGCTGACGCAGATCCTGCTCAACCTCGGCAACAACGCCATCAAGTTCACCGAAACGGGCACCGTGCGCGTGACATTGATCCAGCGCCCGGGCGAAGGCCAGAACATCATCGAGTTCTCGGTGGCCGACAGCGGCGCCGGCATCCGCGAGGAAGACCAGAGCAAATTGTTCCAGGCCTTCTCGCAGCTCGATTCGACGTCGACGCGGCACGCCGAAGGCGCCGGCCTGGGACTCTACCTGTGCCAGAACCTGGCCAACCTGATCGGCGGCTCGCTGTTCTTCAAGAGCGATTTCGGCCACGGCAGCACGTTCACGCTGGCCGTGCCGCACCGGGGCTGACGCGCCAACCGGCTATGCCTGTGGCGATATCGATACAGTAGTTCTACCGTATTGCAGCGCAGCATAAATCGGGATATATTGGAACCGTCTCCTCCAACCGTTCGCTGAACATTGGAATTTAGCCCGCAACCTTCGAGGTTGCGGGCTTTTTTTTCGCCTTTTCCCGCCGTTTCGCGCCGCCTTGCCTTTCCGCCCGCTCTGCTGCACCGCGATATTTCATCAATAAATTAAACAAACGGTTTAGTTATATCATTTGTTTAAATTATGTGGTGTAATCCGGCGATGAACGCTAAATCCACCTCCTCCCCCACCGCTTCCAGCCAGCCGGCAGACGACGTCCGCAAGCCCCGCTCCGACGGCGAGCAGTCGCGCGAGCGCCTGCTGCTGGCGGCGATGCGCCTGTTCGGCCAGCAGGGCTTTTCCAAGACTTCGACCCGCGAGATCGCCCAGGCGGCCGGCACCAACGTCGCCGCCATCAGCTACTACTTCGGCGACAAGGCGGGCCTGTACCAGGCCTGCTTCAGTTTCATGTGCGCCGAGGCGGGCGGGAACGTCGCCGCGTTCGACCAGCCGCACTTCACGCTGCGCGAATCGCTGGAAGGCTACTACGGGCAGATGATCGCCCCCCTGCTGAAGGAGAACCAGGAGGCGGACGTGATGCTGCGCCTGTTTTTCCGCGAGATGCTCGAGCCCACCGGGCTATGGGCGACGGAAGTGGAAAACAACATCAAGCCCGAGCACCTGGCGCTGGTCCGGGTGTTATGCCGCCATCTGGGGCTGCCCGAGGCGACCGACGACGTCCACCGGCTGGCTTATTCAATTCCCGCGCTCTGCATACAATTATTGATCTCCCAAGACGTCATCAATGCCATCACGCCGCATATGTTGTCCACGCCGGAGGCGATATCCGAGTGGGGCGAACGGCTGGTCGACTATGCCGAAGCGCTGTTCAATGCCGAAAAACTTAAACTCCAAAGGAAAGCATGAAGATTATCGTACGCGCGACGGCGGCATTGGCCGTCGCCACGGCGCTTAGCGCCTGCGCCCTCACGCCACCGGCGCCGCAC
>DATMSN010000116.1:0-7933 GCA_035565375.1 Duganella sp.
CTGGCCGCCAGCCTGCAGCGGCGGCGGCGCGTGGTGGCGCTGGCGCGCGAGTATATCCACGCGCACCGCAGCGAGGCGATCACGGTGCCCGAGCTGTGCGAGCGGGTGCACGTGAGCCGGCGCACGCTGCAATACTGTTTCGAGGATGTGCTGGGCATGAGCCCGATGCTGTACCTGCGCATGATGCGCCTGAACGGCGTGCGCCGCCAGTTGAACGACCAGGCGCCGGGCCAGGTGGCGATCGGCGACGTCGCCGACGCCTGGGGGCTGAGTAATTTCAGCCAGTTCTCCAGCGACTACCGCAAGCTGTTCGGCCTGTGCCCGTCGGCGAGCTTGAAGGCGCGCGCGCAATAGCCAGAGGTCAGCGACATCGCGGTCAGATGATCCGCAGCGCGCCGGCGACGGCGCCGGCGGCGATCAGCAGCACCGGGTTGAGCTTGGTGCGCAGCAGGATCAGCGCCGACAACAGGGTCACGACATCGGCCCGCCAGTCGGTATTGGAAATGCGCGTGAACAGCCACGCCGAGGCGGCCATCAGGCCGATCGACATCGGACCGAAGGCCTCGCCCAGCGCGCGCGACAAACGGCCGCCCGCGCGCCCGGCATGCAAGCGCACGGCGGTGAGCGTCAGCAGCGTGGACGGCACGATCACGGCGACGGTCGTCATGATGGCGCCGGCCCAGCCGCCGAGCAGCCACCCCACCAGCGAGATGAACAACAGGTTCGGTCCGGGCGCCGCCTGGGCGATGGCGTAGGCGGCGGAGAACTGCTCGTTGGTCAGCCAGTGCCGGCCCTCGACCACATACTGCCCGACCTGTGGCGCCAGCAGCACCACGCCGCCGCCGACCGCCATCAGCGACATCAGCGCGATATGCAGCGACAGCTCGGCGACGGGGGATTGCTCATTCATGTTGGTCTCCCAGCAGATACGCGGCGGCGGTGCCCAACGGCGCCAGCACGCAGAACACCAGCGCCAGCTGCCACTTCAACAGCCCGAGCGCGATAAAGGCGAGCACCATCAGCAGCAGCTTTAACTGGTCGTGTTTGCGGCGCCACCGGGCCTTGGCGAACAGCGCCATCGCCATCTTGGCCGCCGTCGCCAGGATCAGCCCCGCCGCGACGGCCGCCATGCCGCCGATCGCGCGCCGCATGATCTCCAGATCGCCGAACTGCTGGTAGATCACACCCAGCCCGATGACGATGAAGAAGGGACCGATGATCAGGCCGCCGACGGCGGCCAGCGCGCCGGCGACGCCGGCATAGCGGTTGCCCACCATCAGGCCGACGTTGCACACCGTCGGCCCGGGCAGCATCTGGCTCAGTGCCATGCATCTGGCGAATTCCTCGGCCGTCAGCCACTTGTGCTGTTCGACCAGCGCGCGGTAGGCGAACGGCATCACGCCGCCAAAGCCCATCAACGCCAGCCTGGAGAAGACGAAGAAGATCGTCAACGGCGACAATCGGTTTTGGTCTGTGCGCTCCGTCAGCGCGCCCGCCTGGCTGTGCATGATGTGTGCTCCTGGACTCGATGGCGGAATTTTCCTCCTTCGTGAAATATAAGTACAATGAATTCATTTAGACCATTCATTCAAATAATTGATGAAACGTCGTTTATGAAAATCGATATCCTTGGCGTTCAGGCGTTTGTCGCGATCGCGGACTTCGGCGGCTTTCAGAAGGCGGCGGACACGCTGCACGTGACGCAGACCGCCGTCACGCAGCGGCTGCGCAACCTGGAGGCTTTCCTGGGCGTGGTGCTGGTCGAGCGCACCACGCGCACCATCGCGCTGACCGGCATCGGCAAGGACTTCCTGCCGCAGGCGCGCCGGCTGCTGCGGGAACTGTCGTCGACGCTGACCGAGATCCGCGAGACCGGCAAGGCGCAGCGCGGCGACATCTCGATCGCCAGCGTGCCGACGGCGGGGATTCAATTCCTGCCCGAGATCATCCGCGAATATTCGGCGCGCTTCCCGGGCAACCGCGTCAAGATACTGGACCACGCGTCCGCGCGCGTGGCCGAGGCGGTGCTGAGCCGCGAGGCGGAGTTCGGCATCAACCTGTCCGGCAGCACGCATCCGGAGCTGGTCTCGGTGCCGGTGGTGCAGGACGAGTTCGTGCTGCTGTGCCGCGACGACCACGCGCTGGCCAAGCGCCGCGCGCTGACGTGGGCGCAGATCCAGCCCTACCCGCTGATCTTCTCCGGCGACGCCAACGGCAACCGCGCGCTGCTCGACAGCTACCTTGGCGACAAGAGCATGAATCTGAGCCTGCAGTTCCAGTACGAGGTGCAGCGCAGCTCCACCGCCATCGGCCTGGTGGCGGCCGGCGTGGCGGCGGCCATCGTGCCCAACCTGGCGATCCAGAAGGGCACCTACCCGCGCCTGCGCGTCATCAAGCTGAAGGAGCCGACCATCTCGCGCCAGCTGGCCCTGATCACGCGCAAGGCGGGCCACCTGTCGCCGGCCGCGCGGGCCTTGTACGACATGATCAAGCCTGTGTGATCAGAACGCGATGTCTTCCATGCGGTAGCGAAACTTGCGTCGTTCGGGTAAATCCCAGCCAGGATCGAAGTCCGACTTATGAACCGCCTCCCTTGGCGCGGGAGGCGCGGCCACCGGCGGATTGGGTGCCACCGCAACGGGGTCGATCGGCGTGGACATGGCCGCGGCGGGCGTGACGACCGGCAGGACGGGCATGGCGGGAATCGACGCAAGCTCTTTACGCAGCACGGACGCCATCTTGAAGTGCTTGTCGCCCGGGCGGCGTACCGACAGATCAAACCACGCGTTACGGGCGGTGCGCGCGAACGAGCGTGCGAACTGATTGGGCGAGACCGACTCGCCATCATGAATGATTTTGTCGCCCTCGACGCGGGCGTAATTATGCTCGCCATAGCTCCACGAACGCAGGACGGTTCCTTCCGGTAGAAACAGCGATTTCCATTGATAGCCCCGGATGTCGGTCGGCTCGGCGCTGGCGGGAACCTCGTTTTTCGCATCCAGCCAGAATTCCAGCGCGGTGTTGAGGGCTTCCGAAATGTCGTTCGATCCGCTGCGCGTTTGCAGATAGTCGATCAGCCGGAGCAAGGTGGGGGTAGAGAGCTGCGCGGTCACTGTGGTAAACATTCGTTTTTCTCCTCTCTTTTCTTCTCTTTTCCCCTATTTAGATCACTAACTTTGAAAAGAGTTCAGAAACGGGGGAAAGAGAGGAAAAGAGAAGGCGAAAGAGAAGGTTTACCACAATGACTTGGAAACCCGGACCCTCCCCACACCCTCCTTCGATTTCCCCATGATCCGTGAGTATCCATAAAAAAACCCTCCCGGCGCGAACGCGGGGAGGGTATTGGTGGAGCGGCGGCGCTTACACGACCGCGCCGTCCGTTTCGTCCTTTTCCTTGATCGGCTTGATCAGGTCTTCGCGCTTGACGCCCAGCCACATGGCCACGGCGGCGGCGACGAACACCGACGAGTAAATACCGAAGCAGATACCGATGGTCAGCGCGACGGCGAAGTAGTGCAGGGTCGGGCCGCCCAGCAGCAGCATCGACAGCACCATCATCTGCGTGCAGCCGTGGGTGATGATGGTACGCGAGATGGTCGACGTGATCGCGTTGTCGATCACTTCATGCACGCTGGCCTTGCGCTGCTTGCGGAAGTTCTCGCGGATCCGGTCGAAAATCACCACCGATTCGTTGACCGAGTAACCCAGCACCGCCAGCACCGCCGCCAGCACCGTCAACGAGAATTCCCACTGGAAGAACGCGAAGAAGCCCAGGATGATGACCACGTCGTGCAGGTTGGCGATGATCGCCGCGACGGCGAATTTCCACTCGAAGCGGATGGCCAGGTAGATCACCACGCCGACGATCACCATCGCCAGCGCGTTCATGCCGTTTTGCGTCAGCTCGTCGCCGACCTGCGGGCCGACGTATTCGACTTTTTGCAGCGAGACCGCTTCGGCGCCGGCGGCGTCGGAGCAGGCGCGCTTCATCACGTGCTCGCCCTTGGCGCTGACGGTGTCGATCTGCTTGAGCTCACCCTTTTCGGCCTTGCACAGCGTTTCGTACACCTGCTGCGACGCGTCCTTGGAGCTCAGGCCCTTGACCACCGGCAGGCGCAGCATGACGTCGTGCGCGGTGCCAAAGCTGGTCACTTCCGGCGCCTCGTAGCCGATGCCCTTCAGCGAGGCGCGGATCTTCTCCAGATCGGTCGGCTGCTGGTACTTCAACTCCATCACGGTGCCGCCGGTGAATTCCACCGACAGATGCAGCCCGCGGTGGAACAGGAAGAACACGGCCGCGACGAAGGTCAACGCGGAAATCACGTTGAACACCAGCGCGTGGCGCATGAACGGTATGTCTTTCTTGATGCGGAAAAATTCCATGTCGGCCCCTGAGTTATTTCGTCACGCCGGGCACCCAGACGGTGCCGATAGCGATCGATTGCAGCTTTTTCTTGCGTCCGTACCAGAGGTTGACCACGCCGCGCGAGATGAACACGGCCGAGAACATCGAGGTCAGGATACCCAGCGTGTGCACCACGGCGAAACCGCGGATCGGACCGGAACCGAACACCCACAGCGCCACACCGACGATCAGCGTGGTGACGTTGGAGTCGATGATGGTGGCCCAGGCGCGGTCGAAGCCGGCGGCGATGGCCGACTGCGGCGAGGCGCCGGAACGCAACTCCTCGCGGATACGCTCGTTGATCAGCACGTTCGAGTCGATCGCCATGCCCAGCGCCAGCGCGATCGCGGCGATACCCGGCAGCGTCATCGTCACCTCCATGCGCGACAGCAGGGCGATCAGCAGCAACAGGTTGCACGCCAGCGCGATGACGCTGAAGAAACCGAACATCATGTAGTAGATGATCATGAAGACGGCGATGGCGGCGAAGCCGTACACCGTCGAGTGGAAGCCCTTGCTGATGTTCTCGGCGCCCAGCTGCGGCCCGATGGTGCGTTCCTCGATCACCTCCATCGGCGCCGACAGCGCGCCGGAGCGCAGCAGCAGCGCCAGCTCGGCCGAGTTCTCGGCGTTGCCCATGCCGGTGATCTGGAAGCGGCTACCCAGTTCGCTCGTGATGGTGGCCACCGACAGCACCTCGGGCCTGCCCTTCTCGAACAACACGATGGCCATCTTCTTGCCCACGCGGTCGCGGGTGGCGTCGCGCATGCGGCGGCCGCCGTCGCCGTTGAGGTCGAGCAAGACCATCGGCTGGTGGTTCTGATCGAAGCTGGCGGTGGCGCTGGAGATGTAGTCGCCGGTCAGCACCACGTCCTTGGTCAGCACGACCGGCACGTTCTTGCCGACGGTGAACAATTCCGAATTGAGCGGAATGGCCGACGACAGTTCGGTGCCCGGCGTGATCGATTCGTCGACCATGCGCACTTCCAGCGTGGCGGCGCGGCCGATGACGGAACGGGCGCGCGCGACGTCCTGCACGCCCGGCAACTGGACCACGATGCGGTCCGGGCCCTGCTGCTGGATGATCGGCTCGGCCACGCCCAGCTCGTTGACGCGCTTGGACAAGGTCGAGATGTTCTGCTTGACGCCCTCGTCGATGGTTTGCTTGAGCGCGGCCGGCTTGAGGGTGACGCGCGTCTTCAAATCGCTGCCCGTGCCCGAGTCGGCGTAGACGACGTCGGCCAACTGGCCGCTCAACACGTCCTTGGCCTTCTGGCGGGTGGCGTCGTCGCGGAAGTTGATCTCGATGGCGTCGCCGACGCGCTCGATGCCGGCGTGGCGCACGTTCTTGTCGCGCAACACGCTACGCGCGGCCGACTGCATGCCCTGCACGCGCTTGGCCAGCACCGCCTTGGTGTCGACCTGCATCAGGAAGTGCACGCCGCCGCGCAAGTCCAGGCCCAGGTACATCGGCACCGCGTGCAGCGCTTGCATCCATTTCGGCGTGTCGGGCTGCAGGTTCAGCGCGACCAGGTAGGTCGGGTCGGCCGGATCGGCGTTCAAGCTCTTTTCCAGCACGCCCTTGGCGCGGAACTGGATGTCGGGCGTGGCGAAGCGCACGCGCACCGACGTGTAGGCGCCGGTGCCGTCATAGGCCACGCCGTCGTAGGCGATGCCTTCCTTCTTGAGCACCTCCTCGACCTTGGCCGTCATGTCGGGGCTCATCTTGACGGTCGATTTGCCGCTCGTCACCTGCACCGCCGGCGATTCGCCGAAATAGTTGGGCGCGGCGTACAGCGCGGCCAGCACGATGGCGACGACGATGACTATGTATTTCCAGACTGGATAGCGATTCATATTGTTCAACGTTCAGTGTTAGGCGTCGGATGCAATACGGCCCGCCGGGGTGGGCGGGCCGGGGCCAAGGCCGTGGGCCGTGGACTAATTAAAGCGCCTTGAGCGTGCCTTTAGGCAGGACCATGGTCACGGAATTCTTCTGCACGACCAGTTCGCCGCCGCTGGCGATTTCCAGCGTGATGTACAGGTCGGAAATCTTCGAGATGCGGCCCAGCACGCCGCCGGCGGTGACGACTTCGTCACCCTTGGCCAGTGCTTCCATCATGGCCTTTTGTTCCTTGGCGCGCTTTTGCTGAGGACGGATCATCAGGAAATACATCGCCACGAACATCAGAATCAGAAAACCATACTGGCCCAGGAAGCCGCCGGTCGCGCCGAGGGCGTCGAGTGGATTTTGGGCATACGCGTTGGATATAAACACAGGTGACTCCGATAATAGTTTGAAAAAACAGCGCTGTATTCTAGCACTGGCCGGAAGCCGAAAGGACTTCCGGGTATATGGGTGGTTGAATTCTTTTTACAAGACTTGCAACATTCACTGGCCAATCAGACGCCGCGCGCCCGTTCCGCGTGGAATTGCAAGGTCCACGCGTGGAAGCGGTCGTCATCGAGCGCCTCGCGCATCTGGCGCATGATGTCCAGATAGTAGTGCAGGTTGTGGATGGTGTTCAGGCGCGCGCCGAGGATCTCCTGCGTGCGGTTCAGGTGATGCAGGTAGGCGCGCGAGAAGTTGCGGCAGGCGTAGCACGAGCAGGTGCTGTCCAGCGGCTCCTTGTCATCCTTGTAACGCGCGTTCTTGATCTTGATGTCGCCGAAGCGGGTGAACAGCCAGCCGTTGCGGGCATTGCGGGTGGGCATCACGCAGTCGAACATGTCGACCCCGTTCGAGACGCCGGCCACCAGGTCCTCCGGCGTGCCCACGCCCATCAGGTAGTGCGGCTTGTTGGCCGGCAGGCGCGGGCCGACGTGCGCCAGGATGCGCATCATGTCCTCCTTCGGTTCGCCGACCGACAGGCCGCCGATGGCCAGGCCGGGGAAATCGATCTCCTCGAGGCCGGCCAGCGACTCGTCGCGCAGGTTCTCGAACATGCCGCCCTGGACGATGCCGAACAGCGCGTTCGGGTTCTCGCCGCGATGGAACTCGTCATTCGACCGTTGCGCCCAGCGCAAGGACATGCGCATCGACTTTGCCGCCTCGTCAAGAGTGGCCGGACGGTTGTCGATTTCATACGGCGTGCACTCGTCGAACTGCATGACGATGTCGGAATTGAGCACGCGCTGGATCTGCATCGACACCTCGGGCGACAGGAACAGCTTGTCGCCGTTGATCGGCGAGTTGAAATGCACGCCCTCCTCGGTGATCTTGCGCATCGCGCCCAGCGAAAACACCTGGAAGCCGCCGGAATCGGTCAGGATCGGCTTGTCCCAGGCCATGAAATCGTGCAGGCCGCCGAATTTCGACACCACATCATTACCCGGACGCAGCCACAGGTGGAAGGTGTTGCCCAGGATGATCTGGGCGTCGATTTCCTTCAGTTCCAGCGGCGACATCGCCTTGACCGAACCGTAGGTGCCGACCGGCATGAAGATCGGGGTCTGCACCACGCCGTGGTTCAGCTTGACGGTGCCGCGGCGCGCCTTGGTCAGGCCGCTGCTATCGGTCTTGTGTAA
>DATMSN010000117.1:0-1775 GCA_035565375.1 Duganella sp.
TTTCATATCGAAATATTATCAAGTGCCGGATAGTAGTAAAATCGTGCGCTCTTTTCGACTATTGAAAGTCTCCCTTGATAGACAGCCCACCGGTACGCGCCCTGCGCGCGGCCTTGTACCGGCGCATGGAACGGCCGGAGCACGGCGACCAGGACCTGCAGGGCTGGCGCAACCGTTTGCTGAATGGTTTGTGCGCCGTCGCCTTCTGGCTGGGCCTGTTGGTCTTGGTGCCCAGCATGTGGGCCGGCGCGCAACAAGGCCGCCTGCCCATGGTGGCGATGGACGTCGTCGCGCTGGCCGGCATCGGCGGTTTGCATTATCGGCGCGACATTGCTTATCGGTGGCGCGCGGGCCTGCTCCTGGGTATTGTTTATTTAATCGCCGTGGTGCTGCTGTTTTCGCTCGGGCCGCTGTCGCAGATTTACCTGATGGCGGTCCCGGTGCTGTGCACGGTGCTGATCGGCAGCCGGGCCGCCCTCCTGACGCTGCTATGGTGCGGCGCCACGTTGTTCCTGGCCGGGTATCTGGGCGGCATAGAACCGGGCTTGGCCGTGGTGAAGGTCGGGCCGCTGGCGCACTGGTTCATCCTGAGCATTAATTTCCTGCTGGTCTCCTCCGTGCTGACGGTGTCGTGCACCTATCTGCTGCACGGGCTGGACGGCGCGCTGGCGCGCCAGCGCGTCATCCACGCCCGCAGCCATGACAATGAAATCCACTACCGTCAAACGCTGGAGGCGCAGATCGTCACGCTGCACGCGCGCGAGGCGGATTTGCGCGCCTCCCAGGCGCGTCAGGCCGAGTCGCTGGCGGCGCAGCGGGCGGCGGAAGTGTCGAACCAGCTCAAGAGCGACTTCCTGGCGATGATCAGCCACGAGGTGCGCACCCCGCTGGGCGGCGTGATCGGCATGCTGCGCTCGGCGATGAAGGACGCCCGTTTGGCGCCCGACACGCGCGACAAGCTGCGCCTGAGCCTGAGCAACGCCGACGTGCTGCTGCAAATCATCAACGACATCCTCGACTTCTCGCGTCTGGAGGCGGGCAAGATGCCGCTGGAGGTGCTGGATTTCGACCTCGCCGGCTTGCTCAACGACGTGGTGGGGCTGCTGGCCGACCGCGCCGAGGCCAAGGGCGTGTCGCTCATCGCCGAGGTCGATCCGGCCATGCCGGCCTGGTGGCGCGGCGACCCCACGCGGCTGCGGCAGGTGGTGGTGAACCTGGTCGGCAACGGCGTCAAGTTCACCGAACGCGGCGAGGTGCGCGTGAGCGTGGCGGAAGACGGCGGGCAGGGCATCGTCCTGACTGTGCGCGACACCGGCATCGGCATCGAGGCCGAGGCGCTCGGCCGGCTGTTCCAGAAGTTCGAGCAGGCCGACGCCGCCACGTCCCGCAAATACGGCGGCGCCGGCCTGGGCTTGGCCATTTGCAAGAATATCGTCGCCGCGCTGGGCGGACGCATCGAGGCGGTCAGCGAACCCGGCGTCGGCAGCGTGTTCCGCGTGTTCCTGCCGCTGCAACGGGGTGCGCCGGTGCCGGCGCGGGTGGAGGAACAGCGCCTGCCGCACGCCGCCCGCCTGGCCGTGCTGTGCGCGGAGGACGGCAGTACCAATCAAGTGATACTGCGCGAACTGCTGGGCGAGATGGGACACACCACCACCATCGCCGAGGATGGCCTGGCGGCGCTGGAGGAGTTGGCCGCGCGCGACTACGACCTGGTGATCATGGACGGCCGCATGCCGCGCATGGACGGCATGGCCGCCCTGCAGCGCCTGCGCGCC
>DATMSN010000118.1:0-6194 GCA_035565375.1 Duganella sp.
CTGCGCGCGGTCCGGCACCAGCTCCAGCGCGACGGCCGCGCCGGTGGTCTCCACCGACGTGCGCGCGACTTCCTTGCCGCCGCGGTAACCCACCGCCTCCAGCTTGCCCGGCGCGTAAGGCACGTTGAAGAAGTTCATGCGGAACGGATCGACCCGCTGCTCGCCCAGCGCTTTGCCGTTCAACAGCAGCTGCACCTTCTCGACGTTGGCCATCACCATCACGCGGATGTCCTTGCCCTCGCTGCCGCTCCAGTTCCAGTGCGGCGCGATGTGGATCAGCGGACGGTCCTTGATCCACTGCACCTGGTGGATATAGTAGGCGTTCTTCGGGAAGCCGTTCAGGTCCATGATGCCGAACACCGAGCTGACCGCCGGCCAATCGTTCGGCGTCGGTTCGCCGCGATAATCGAAGCCGGTCCAGACGAAACCGCCCGCCACGTAAGGACGGGTGGCGATCGCCTCCCACGCGTCGCGGTGGGTGTTGCCCCACTGGGCGGCGTCGCTCAGGTCATCGTAGCTGGCGATGATGCCCTTTTCCTTGATGGTCTTGAACTCGCCGCGCGTCATGAACGCCGACGTGTCCTCCGAGCTGGTGAACGGCTTGTTCGGGAAGGCCTTGTGATAGCGGTCGTAGTCCGGCACCTGGTAGTTGGCGCCGACCACGTCGACCGCGTGCGAGACGTTCAAGTCGCTGAAGAAGCCGCCGTTCATGGCCGCCGTCACCGGACGCGTATCGTCCAGCGATTTGACCACGGCGGCCATGCGGCGCACCATTTCGTAGCCCACTTCGGAGCCCTGCACCGGCTCCTCGTTAAACACCGACCACAGGACGATGCCCGGATGGTGGCGGTCGCGCCTGACCATCCACTCCAGCTGCTTCATGTAGTCCGGCGACGGATTGAAGTTGCGGTTCTCGTCCATGACGACAAAGCCCATGCGGTCGACCATGTCGAGCACCTCGGCGGCCGGCGCGTTGTGCGAGAAGCGGATCGCGTTCACGCCCAGTTCCTTCAGGCGGCGCAGGCGGTACTCCCACACCGAATCAGGGATCGCCACGCCGACGCCGGCGTGATCCTGGTGGATGCACACGCCCTGCAGCTTGAGGTGTTCGCCGTTCAGGAAGAAGCCTTGCTGCGCGTCGAAGCGGATGGTGCGGAAGCCTGTGTGCAGCGACACCTCGTCCTGCGCCTTGCCGTCCTGGATGACGCGGGTGGTCACGCGATACAGATTGGTCTTCCCGATCGACCACAGGGCCGGATCGTTGATGGAAAAAGGCAGCTTGACGGTGGCGTCCTTCAGCACGGCGATGGTGGCCTTGGCGGTCTGGCGGCCGACCTGTTTGCCGGCCGGGTCGAACAGCGTGACTTCGACGGTGACGTCGGCGGCCTGCTTGCCGCTGTTGTTGACGGTGATCTCCACCGGCAGCGTCCATTGTTTGCCATTGCCGGCGCGCGGCACCGCGTACACGCCGTCGGTGGCCACATGCACCGGCGCGCGCTTGACCAGCCACGCGTGGCGGTACATGCCGGCGCCCTCATACCACCAGCCCTCCATCGCCTCGGCGTCGGCGCGGATCGAGATGGTGTTGAGCGAGTCGCCGTAGTTCAGATACGGCGTGATGTCGATATTGCTGGTGTTGTAGCCGGACCAGTTGCGGTTGACCACATTGCCGTTGACCCACACCGTGGCGTGGGTGGCGATGGCGTCGAACTGCAATTCGAAATGGCGGCCGCGATCGGCCGGATCGACCTTCAGGTAACGGCGGTACCAGCCGATGCCGCGCGGACGATAGCCCTGCGAGATGTTGGCCTTGGGGTCGAACGGACCTTCGACGGCCCAATCGTGCGGCAGGTCGAGGCGGCGCCAGTCGGAGTCGTCGAACTCGGTGCCGGCGGCGCCGGGCGCGTTGCCGGCCTTGGCGTTGCTATACGATTCCTCGTGGCCGACGATGGGCGGCTGGACGACATCGCCCAGATGGAACAGCCAGCCGCGGTCGAGCGACAGGCGCTCGCGCCCCGCCTTGACCTCCGGCTTGATGGAAGTGGTGGCCGCGTGGGCCGAAACGCAGGCCGCCAGCAGCAAAACGGCGGAGCATACGCGCCGCCAGTTGGTCATCTTAGAATTCAAGCTCGACTCCCGGTAAGCGAAACCCGCAACCCTGGGGTCGTACCCTTTGGGGTACGACCCCGCTTGGCCGTGCGGGTTAAAAAAAACGGAGCAGCGCTCTCACGCACCGCTCCGCAAAACCACGATAAAAAAGTTACAACGAGCTACGACATTACAGTTTGAACGTCAGGCCCAGGTTGAAGCGGCGACCGAACTCGGTGACCTCCTGTTGCAGCGCGTTGTTGCCGCTGGTGTAGACCGATTTCTGGTTCGTCAGGTTGTCGATGCCGAAACGCAGTTGCAGGTTCGGCGTCAGTTGCTTGGACAGGTTCAGCGTCAGGTAAGTCTCCGCGCCGTTGACCAGCAGCTGGCCGGCGTCCCAACCAGGATTGCGCACGAACGAGCTGTGATAGTTCGCCGACAGGCGCGCTTCGTAACCGGCTTTCTCGTACCACAGCGTCACGCCGCCATTGTGCTTCATCAAGCCCTCAACCGGGAACGGATTGGCAACCGGCACCTGTTCACGAATGCTGCTGTTGGTGTAAGCGTAGTTGCTGGCCACGCCCAGGCCATCGAACGGTGCCGGCAGGAAGGTGAACGCTTGCTGGTACACCAGTTCCAGGCCACGGATGTTGCCGCCGGTGCCATTGACCGAACGGGTGATGTTGTCGGACTGGGTGATGGCGATGTAGCGCTGCACCTGTTTGTAGAACGCGCCGGCCGACAGCAGGGAACCTTTCGCGAAGTACCATTGATAAGCGAGGTCGACCTGATTGGCCATCATCGGTTTCAGATCGGGATTACCGGCCGAGCCGGTGACCGGCCGCTGGCCGGCGGTATCGACACTCAGGTTGCGCGAGGCGCGCAGCTCATCCAGCGGCGGACGCGACATCGCGCGCGCCACGCTGAAACGGACCTGGTGCTCCTGCGCTTCGTCCAGGTTGAAGATCAGGTTCAGGCTAGGCAGGATTTCGGTGTACGAGGTGCCGCCGCTGACCGGGGTGGCCGCCGCGTTGTTGATCGATTCCATGCCATAGCTGTCGGTCTTGGTGTGCACCAGGCGCACGCCGACGTTGCCGCGGTAGGTCTTGCCGAGGGCCTCGCCGTCGAGGTCGCCCTGGACGAAGGCGGAGCTGGTGCGCTCCTTGACTTTCCAGCCGGCCAACAAATCGGTCTGGGTCTGGGCGCGGCCGGTTGGATCGGTGGCGCCGGCGCCGAACGCCTTGTTGATGCCGCCGCTGAAGTCCTTGAGCGCGAAATACGCCGGGAAGCCGTCGACCTTGACGGTCTCGTAGTCGGAAGCGGAGAGCCCCGTGGTGTTCTGGTCGACCGACCAGCTGGTCTGGCGATAGCTCTTCTCGCGATCCGTGGCGCGCACGCCCACCTTGATACGGCTGATGATGCTGTTTTCGATCGGACGGGCCGCCGTCACCGAAGCGCCGTTGAGCAAGTCCTTCACGTGACCGTCGTTGTTGACGTTCAATACCGCCGGGTTGAAGTTGGCCGAGTTGCCGGTGTCGAGTCCGCCGAAGTTGTACGACTGATGTTCGTCGCCGGTGAAATTCCAGGTGGTCTTGGTGTAGCCAGTGCTGGTCTGGGTGACATCGGCCCACTGGCTGGCGCGGATCGCGTGCGAGGTCGACAGATCGGTTTCGATTTTCCAGTCGCCGGCGTTGAACTTGCCGTTCACGCCGCTGGCGGCAACGCTGCTGTCCTGGGTCCAGCGCGAATGGTTGTTGATGACCTGGGTCCAATCGGAGGTCGCACCGGCCACATAACCGTCGATCAGATTGACATTGGTGTAGTTGCCGAAATTGCTCAGGCCGCTGGTCCAGTGCTGCAACTGGTCCTCGTCGATCGCCGCTTTGGAGTAGTAGCTGTCGGCGGTGATCAGGACGTCGCGGTTCGGTTTCCATTCGACCTTGGCCAGCACGCTGGTGCGCTTGTCCTTGCCACGGCGGACATCGTCCTGGAAGCCCCACGGCACGCGGTTGGTGGTGCCCGATTCGTCGAAGCCCCAATGCCGGATATTTTCCTGCACCGATGGCTGGTCCTGGTAGCTGGCGGCGATCGCCACGCCCAAGGTCTTGTTCAGGAACTGGTCGATGTACACGCCGCCCAGGCGGGGCGCGGTCTTGTCGGCGCCCGGGATGTCCTTGGCGATCGGATAGTACAGCGCGTCGGCGCGCAGCGACACTTGACGGCCGTTGTATTTCAGCGGCGAGACCGTTTGCAGATCGATGGTGGTGGCGATGCCGCCTTCGACGATCTCGGCGTTCTGGGTTTTATAGACGGTGGCGCCGCTCAGCGACTCCGACGGGAACTGCTCGAAACGCACGGCGCGGTTAGGCTCCGACGAGGCCAGTTCGCGGCCGTTCAGGGTGGCGCCGATGAAGCGTGGCCCCATGCCGCGGGCGACGATCTGCGACGCGTTGCCGCGGTCGAGGCCGGACGACATGCCGGGCAGGCGCGCCAGCGATTCAGCGATGGTGGTGTCCGGCAGCTTGCCGATGTCTTCCGACGAGATGACTTCGACCATGCTGTTGCTGGCTTCCTTGGCCGCCAGCGCGTTGCGCACCGAGGCGCGGATACCGGTCACGTTCACTTGCTGGATCTCGCCGGCGGCTGGCGCGGCCGGCGCGGCCGCTGGCGCGGCTTCTTGTGCGAAGGCCTGTTGCGCCATCAGCGGGGTGGTGAAAAGCGTGGCGATCAGCCAGCTGATTTTCTTGTGCTTCATGTGCATCTCCAGTGTTTGTATTAGTTCCGTCTCTGATACAGAGCGGACGGATAGACTGGATGCTATCGGAAACACTAGTTAGGAAGCCAATAGCTAATTGCATTCTGCCCATATCAAGTTCGTATATCAGACATACACAATGGCACAAACAGCAATAGCTCGGCGATGAAACGGGGAATTAAACCGGGAGTTAAGCGGGAAGTTAAGCGGGCGCGTGATAATGCGGGTACATGCTGGCGGCGGCGTCGCGCAAAGCCAACAACATCGCATCGGCGCCAGGCGAGAGCTGGTGCCGCTTGCGCGTGACGATGCCGAACGAATCCATGCTCACGCCCAGATCGAACGGCAACACCGTCATCAGGCCCGCCTGCAGATACGCCTGCACGGCGTCGGCCGGCAGCGCCACCACCATGTCGCTGCTCATCAACAGGCTGGCGACGACCGGCAGGTCCTGCGTCTCCACCGTCTCGCCGGGCTGCTCCAGGCCGTGCGATAAAAACAGCGCGGTGAGGCGGTCGCGCAGGATGCTGCCTGCCGGCGGCAGCACCCAGCACTGGTGCATCAGCTCTTCCAGCTGCAGGTCGGTACGGCCGGCCAGCGGATGGCCGCTGCGCGCGATCAGCAGGTGCGGCTCGTCGGTCAGCGGTTCGAAATTGAGTTCGTCGGCGGCGGCCGTGTCGAGGATGCGGCCGACCACCAGATCGAGCTCGCCGCTGCGCAGACGCTCCACCAGCACTTTGCTGGTCGACATCTTGACCGCGACATGCACGCGCGCGTGGCGCGACTTGAGCAGGTTGATCGCCTTCGGCACCAGGCTGGTGGCCGGCGCCAGCACGGTGCCGATGCCCACGCGGCCGCGCAGGCCGGACAACAGCTCCATCACCTCCTGGTGGGCCGCGTCCATCTCGGCCAGCGCCGCGCCGGCGCGCCGTATCAGCACTTTCCCGTACCACGTCGGCGAGACGCCGCGCGAGAGCCGCTCGAACAACTGGACGCCGAGCGCGTGTTCAAGCTCGCCCAGTAATTTGGACGCACCGGGTTGAGTCAGGTTGGCGGCTTGCGCCGCGTGTGCGATGGAGCCATGACGGCCCAGTTCTACCAGCAAGACCAGATGGCGGGTTTTCAGGTGGGAACGAACAAAGCGATCTGAGCGAGAATCAGTCATATGGGTGATTATTTTGAGCGCCCATCATATATGCCGGGCTGGTGCAGCGTCAATCACCGATGGAAGGTCCGTGCAGAACGGCGAAACGGCCGGGGCCGCCATCGTCGAACGGGACGTCGGGCACGCCGCCCGGCATGGTCCGCTCCGGGTCGGGCCCCAGGTCGGGCGGCAGGCCGTACAGGCCGC
>DATMSN010000119.1:0-2035 GCA_035565375.1 Duganella sp.
GTTCGCCTTCGGCCGCGCCGCTCGCCCACAGCGCCGCGCCGAGCAGCACGGCGATGGCCGGGAGCGCCAGATATCGGTTCGGTGGCATGGCCTTCCTCCGGCTCCGGTCGCTTATTGATACAGCTGGGTGTTGCGGCGGCCCTGCTTGATGGCGGCATTGCTGACGGCGAACGGATTGTCACTGATGATGCTGGTGAAACCGCCCCTCAACAGTTCCGTCACCTGCCAGCGGTCGTCCTGGGTTTCGCGGCCGAAGTACTTCGAGTTGGACAGGTAGTCCGACAGTCGGGCGCAGCAGGTGCCGTTGCTGCGGATGTAGTAGGCGCCGTCGCCGGCGTTGGCGCGGTACTCGGGGACCGGGCTGAAGCCGCCCATGGCGCGTTTGAACCCGCTCACGTGGTTGACCAGGAAACGCGTGGGGTCGCCGCCGTTGAACGCTTGCTTGTTGCCCACTTCCAGCCACGCGTAGTTCTGCACCCTGCTCGCCTGATCGGCCCAGGCCTCGATGCGGCACTGGTACTTGTCCGCGCCCTGGTCGGCGCAGCTCGTCATGTTGCCGGCGTAGCCGCTGTCGATGATCTGGTCCATATCGCCGGCGTAGACGGTCGGCGCGAACGCCACGCCCTTGGTGAACTTGAGGATGTCGGCCGGATTGCGGGCGAACAGCGAGGAGCTGAACTTGAGCACCACCTGGTTTTGCATGCCGCGCGTGTTGACCATGTCGGCGATTTTCGAGACGGCGTCCGCCGTCTTGATGTCGAATACGATGACGACATGGTTGGCGCCGAACTTGACGTTGTTGAGCGCGGTCGAGACCAGCAGCGCGTTGTAATTGCTGACCTTGAAGTCGTGGTCCATCAGCCGCGAGTCGTTCAGCTGCTGGTCGTTCATGGTGCGGATGTCCGGGTTCCAGCCGGCGCCGGTGTAGATGTCGAGGCCACCGCTGTGGCTGACCAGGCGGCCGGCGTTCTGGTCGTGGAACAGCCATGGCGTGCCTTGCGACGATTCCTTGACGTCGAGCTCGATCGCTTCGATATTGTTGTTGATGGCATTGGTGATGGCGCAGGCCGAATTTTCCGGACAGCCGGGGCCGGCCAGGCCGCGATGGGCGATGGTGACCACGTTGCCCCCGGCGTTATGCGAGTAGGGGAACTTCAGCGCGAGCATGATGTGCTCGGGATTCCAGCTGTTGGCCAGCGCCGGCGCGGCGGCGCCGACCAGGCCCAGTCCGAGCAGCGCGGCGCACAGGCGTTTGGTGGTCGAGGGGATAGGTGTCATGGGTGGTTCTCCTTTGAAGTGAAGTGGGGACGTGCATGCCGGGTGGTGCGCGCGCCGGGACGCGCCAGTGCTGCCGGCTCAGAACTTGTTTTGCAGCCGCAGCTGCGGACGGAACTCGAACATGTCGTCGAAATAGCAGAACTCCGGCGCCTGCAGTTCGACGAGCGGCGAGCGCGCGATGAAGCTGGTGAGCATGCGCTGGCGCAACCGCGCGAATTGCTGTTGCTCGGCGTCGTTCAGCGGCGACGAAAAATAATTGAGCGTGGTGTGGAAGCGGTAGCTGTCGTGCTCGTCGTCGCGGAATTGCAGCGCTTCGGCCAGGCGGTCGCGCAGCCCCCGCAGCTTGCGGTTCTCGGCGGCGTCGACCGGCTCCAGTTGGATGTTGTAGGGATTGGTCTGCAGTTCCAGTGGGGAAGGGCGCATGCGCAGCGGCAGCCGGCAGCCGAGGTCGAACTGGCGCAGCTTCTTCAAAAAAGCCGCGTTGCAGGCCGCCTCGCTGGCGCCGCGCGGCAGGTCGCGCGGAAAGCGGCGCGCGCGCTGCGGATACGAGATGCCCTCGAACACCGTCATGTGGTAGCTGGCCGGCGGTAGCGGCACCACGCGGTGCGTCAGGCCGCTGCGCATCAGTTCGGTGTGCAGGTCGAGCATGGCCAGGAAGGTGTCGCTGCGCCGGTCGATGTGGCAGATGATGGTGTTGCCCGGCCAGTGCGCCGGCGCGCCGTCGGCGTGGAACTTGGGCGCCTCGTCGGCCTCGCCG
>DATMSN010000120.1:0-1939 GCA_035565375.1 Duganella sp.
CTGCGAGCTGGCCAATGCGGTGTATGTGATCGACATGGCGACGCTGGCGGCGGTGGCGCGCGTGCCGGCCGGCCGCAACGCCAACGGCATCGCGGTCCATCCCGACGGCAGCCGGGTCTACGTCTCGAACGGCATCGACGCCAGCGTGATGGCGATCGACACCGCTAGCAACACGGTAGTGGCGACCATCGCCGTCGGCAAGCGGCCGTGGAACATGGCGCTGACGCCGGACGGCGCCAAGCTGTACGTCGCCAACGGCCGCTCCAACAGCGTTTCCGTCATCGATACGGCCGCCGCGGCCAGGCGCTCCGACGTCGCCGTCGGCGAACTGCCCTGGGGCGTGGTGATCCGCTGAGCGGCCGGCCGCGCTGCTCCATCGGATGACACCTGTTCCAAATATGAACAGCCGGTCCGGCGCGCGGCGCCCCGCCGGCCGGGCTTTCCCCTCTCCGCGCGGGCAAAGGCGGGGCTGGCACGGTGCTTGCGAAAACGAGGGTACGCACCACCGACCGCCGCTTCGCCACGGAGCGGCCTCATAACCACAGCAGAAAGAGGACGACATGGATCTCGCAGACATCAGCAAATTAGGCGTTGCCAACCCCTTCAAGGCCCGCTACGACAATTACATCGGCGGCAAGTTCGTGGCCCCGGTCAAGGGCCAGTACTTCGGCAACATCACGCCGATCACCGGCCAGGTGTTCTGCGAGGTGGCGCGCTCCACCGCCGAGGACGTGGAGCTCGCGCTGGACGCCGCCCACGCGGCCAAGGACGCGTGGGGCAAGACCTCGCAGACCGAGCGCGCCAACATCCTCAACAAGATCGCCGACCGCATCGAGGCCAACCTGGCGCTGATCGCCACCGCCGAGACCATCGACAACGGCAAGCCGATCCGCGAGACCACCGCCGCCGACATCCCGCTGGCGATCGACCACTTCCGCTATTTCGCCGGCTGCATCCGCGCCCAGGAGGGCTCGGTGGCGCAGATCGACGCCGAGACCTACGCCTACCACTTCCACGAGCCGCTCGGCGTGGTCGGCCAGATCATCCCGTGGAACTTCCCGATCCTGATGGCGGTGTGGAAGCTGGCGCCGGCGCTGGCCGCCGGCAACTGCGTGGTGCTCAAGCCCGCCGAGCAGACCCCCGCCTCCATCATGGTGCTGCTGGAGGTGATCGGCGACCTGTTGCCGCCGGGCGTGCTCAATGTGGTCAACGGCTACGGCCTGGAGGCGGGCAAGCCGCTGGCGTCGAACAAGCGCATCGCCAAGATCGCCTTCACCGGCGAGACCGGCACCGGGCGCCTGATCATGCAGTACGCCGCGCAGAACCTGATCCCGGTCACGCTGGAACTGGGCGGCAAGTCGCCGAACATCTTCTTCGAGGACGTGATGGACGCCGACGACGCCTTCTTCGACAAGTGCCTGGAGGGCTTCGCGATGTTCGCGCTGAACCAGGGCGAGGTCTGCACCTGTCCTTCGCGGGTGCTGATCCAGGAATCGATCTACGAGAAATTCATCGAGCGCGCGCTGGTGCGCGTGGCCGCGATCAAGCAGGGCAACCCGCTCGACGCCGGCACCATGCTCGGCGCGCAGGCGTCGAACGAGCAGCTCGAGAAGATCATGTCGTACATCGACATCGGCAAGCAGGAGGGCGCGCAGCTGCTGGCCGGCGGCGAGCGCAATGTGCAGGGCGGCGACTTGAAGGACGGCTATTACGTGCGTCCCACCGTCTTCAAGGGCGACAACAAGATGCGCATCTTCCAGGAGGAGATCTTCGGGCCGGTGGTGTCGGTGACCACCTTCAAGGACGAGGCGGACGCGCTGCGCATCGCCAACGACACGCTGTACGGCCTGGGCGCGGGCCTGTGGACGCGCGACGGCTCGCGCGCCTTCCGCGTCGGCCGCGCCATCCAGGCCGGCCGCGTCTGGACCAACTGCTACCA
>DATMSN010000121.1:0-3441 GCA_035565375.1 Duganella sp.
CATCATCGATTGGTTCGCCGCCGAGGGCATGCGCGTGTACGGCCGCATCGTGCCGTCGCGCAATCCGGCGGCGCAGCAGCTGGTGTTGAAGGAGCCGGTCGGCCCGGTCGCCGCCTTCACGCCGTGGAACTTCCCGATCAACCAGATCGTGCGCAAGCTCGCCGCCGCCCTGACCACCGGCTGCTCGTTCCTGTGCAAGGCGCCGGAAGAAACCCCGGCGTCGCCGGCGGCGCTGATGCAGTGCTTCGTCGACGCCGGCGTGCCGCCCGGCACCGTCGGGCTGGTGTTCGGCGACCCGGCGGAAATTTCCGCCTACCTGATTCCGCACCCGGTCATCCGCAAGGTCACCTTCACCGGCTCGACCCCGGTCGGCAAGCAACTGGCGGCGCTGGCCGGCGCCCATATGAAGCGGGCCACGATGGAGCTGGGCGGCCACGCGCCGGTGATCGTGGCCGAGGATGCCGACGTGGCGCTGGCCGTCGCCGCCAGCGGCGGGGCCAAGTTCCGCAATGCCGGCCAGATCTGCATCGCGCCGACGCGTTTCCTGGTCCACAACAGCATCAAGGCCGAGTTCACCCGCGCGCTGGTGGCGCATGCCGAGAGCCTGACCCTGGGCGACGGGCTGGCGGCAGGCACCACGCTCGGTCCGCTGGCCAACGCGCGTCGCGTGGCCGCGATGAGCCAGGTGGTCGAGGACGCGCGCAGCAAGGGCGCCGAGGTGGCCACCGGCGGCCAGCGCGTCGGTACCTCGGGCAACTTCTTCGCGCCGACCATCCTGGCCGACGTGCCGCTTAACGCCATGGTGTTCAACGACGAACCGTTCGGGCCGATCGCGGCGGTGCGCGGTTTCGACACGCTCGATGAAGCGATCGCCGAATCGAACCGGTTGCCGTTCGGGCTGGCGGGCTACGCGTTCACGCGCTCGATCAAGAACGCGCACCTGCTGATGCACAACGTCGAAGTCGGCATGTTGTGGCTGAACCAGCCCGCCACGCCGAGCGCCGAGCTGCCGTTCGGCGGCGTCAAGGATTCCGGCTACGGGTCGGAAGGCGGGCCGGAGGCGCTGGAGGCGTACCTGAACACCAAGGCGGTGTCGATGGTCGGCGTGTAGGACCGCGATATTCCCCCCGCCGGCGCAGGGTGCGGGCGGGGGGCTGCACTGGCGCCGGAGACCGGCGCCGGGTCAAGCTGTGGCCAGCATGATCAGCATGGCCGCCACGGCGGACGCCATGACGGCTGTGGCAAGCCAGCCTAAACGCCTGAGTCTGGGCCTGATGACCAAACTCCCCATGATGTCCTTGCGCGCCGCCATTAACATCATGACCACCATAATCGGGACCGATATAACGCCATTGATGACAGCGCTCCAATACAGCGCTTTCATCGGGTCTATCGGCGTGAAAATCAACAAGGTGCCGATGGCGGTGGCCACCACGATAATCGCGTAAAACTGCGGCGCCGCCGAGGCCGAAAGTTCAAGGCTGTTTTTCCATCGGAACGCCCCTGACATCGCGTACGCCGCGGATCCCGCCAGCACCGGCACGGCCAGCATTCCCGTACCGACTATCCCGAACGTAAATAATATGAAGGCGAAATCGCCGGCCACCGGGCGCAAGGCCATTGCCGCTTGCGACGCGGTCTGGATATCGGTGACGCCGTGCGCGTTCAGGGTGACGGCCGTCGTTAACATGATAAAAAACGCGACCAGATTCGAAAATCCCATTCCGATATACGTGTCGACCTTGATTCTGGAAAAATCCGCGCGGGCTAGCCGGGGAGTTTTTCGCAGTGCCTTCGCCCCCGGTTTTGCATTGAGTTCCTCAACCTCCTGGGACGCCTGCCAGAAAAACAAATAGGGGCTGATGGTGGTACCGAAAACGGCCACCATGGTCGTAATATATTCCGGCTTCCAGGGAAACGAAGGCGGAAGCACGGCACGGGAAAAAAAATCATGCCATGCAATATGCACAACGAATACGGTGCCCACATACGCCAGCAACGCGAGGGTAAGCCATTTAAGCACCCTGACATATCGGGAATAAGGCACGAACACCTGCAGCAGCACCGACAACAGGCCGAAGCCGATCGCGTAGAAGTGCGCGTGGCCGCCGACTATCAGGCGCGCCGCCTCGCCCATGGCGGCGACGTCGGCGGCGATATTGATGGTGTTCGCGATCAGCAGCAGGCTGACTATGCTGTAGAGCAGCCATCCCGGATAGTGGCGGCGCAAGTTGGTGGCGAGGCCGTGGCCCGTGACCCGGCCTATTTGAGCGCTCACGACTTGAATGCCGACCATCAGCGGGTAGGTGAAGATGAGCGTCCATAACATGCCGAGTCCGAACTGGGCTCCGGCCTGGGAATAGCTCGCGATTCCACTCGGGTCGTCATCGGCGGCGCCGGTGATCAGTCCCGGGCCAAGTTTGCTTAACCACGAGCCTTTTTCCAGTGTGCCTTCACTGTTAGCGCGAGGTTGCGCGGGGTACGCCATATGAGCTTTCGATGTGTATTACTCCAATTCCGCCGTCGGATTTTTCGT
The DNA here is from genome assembly GCA_035565375.1 of Duganella sp. Lineage (GTDB taxonomy): Bacteria > Pseudomonadota > Gammaproteobacteria > Burkholderiales > Burkholderiaceae_D > Rugamonas. The sequence goes on from DATMSN010000121.1 coordinate 2,537, forward strand.
CGATGCCGGCGCCGCTTCCAAGACTACACCAAGCGGCCAAGCGACGTGTACACAAAAAAGCAACGGGGGCGGATACCGTCTTGAATCGCAACGGCGTTTCGGCCATCCATGGGGTGTTGGCATTCGCCCGCGCGCCATGTATGCTGCGGGATTCCGCACCGATCACCAACACGAAAGAATCACATGAACAAGCTGTTTTCCTCCTGCGCCATCGGCCTGACGCTTACGCTGGCGCTGGCCGCCTGTGACCGGGCCAAGCCGCCGCAGCCGGCCGTGACCGAGGCCGCCGCCAACGTCGCGCCGGTTACGATGCAAAAGATCGATACCGTGGCCGGCACCGGCAAGGACGCGGTGGCCGGCGCCACCGCCGTGGTCCACTACACCGGCTGGCTGTACGAGCCGAACTCACCGAAGCAGCACGGCGCCCAGTTCGATTCGTCGAGCGGACGTTCGCCGTTCAGCTTCCAGCTCGGCGGCGGGCAGGTCATCAAGGGTTGGGACGAGGGCGTGCAGGGCATGAAGGTCGGCGGCAAGCGCACGCTGATCATTCCCGCCGCGATGGGCTACGGCGAAAGCGGCGCCGGTCCGATACCGCCAAACGCCAACCTGATCTTCGACGTCGAGCTGCTGGACGTGCAGTAAGTCGTCAATCGCGTTTGCCCACGGCCGGTCGAAGGCGGCCACCGTGGGCAAGGCGGGCGGAGCGCCTGCGGCCGGTCAAGGCTCAGAACTCCATCCGGAAGTGTCCGCTCGCAAGCAATGGCCCGGCGTCGGCCCGCGCGATCCGCTGCAGTGGCGCCTCGCGCGAGAATCGATAGGTGGCGCGGGTGACCGGTCCGATGACCTGGATCGGCGCGCCGGCAAGATAACGCAGCGTCACCGCGCCTGGCGCCGCCGCCGCGGCG
>DATMSN010000122.1:0-1763 GCA_035565375.1 Duganella sp.
GTGCCGGCCTACCAAGGCGCGCCATTCGATGCCCTGGCCGGCGCGCGCATCCTCGATGTCGCTCCCGTCGAAGGTGGAGCACTGGCCCTTGACGATCCGCTTGGACTGAACCTGTTCGCGGCACCCCCGCCGGCGCCCGTCGTGCCGGGCGATTTCGGGCTCGATCTGGCGCCGCAATACCACGCCGCCGAAAGCGATCACGTGTCGCCCGAGCTGGTGCCGTTCCGCATGCCGGCGGTCGATACGCCGACGCGTGCGGCCGGCGGCTTCGCGATCCCGCACGATTACGATCCGCTGGCGGATTTTCTGCCGCCGGTGCTGGCGCCTGCGCCTGCGCCACCGGAACCCGCGGCGGCACCGCCATCGCCCGTGAGCGAGCCGGTAGCCGTGCACGCCGAGCCGATACAAACCGTGGCCGCGCCACCACCTCCGGCAGCCATCGTCCCAGCGGCAAGACCTGCATCCGGCCCTACCGCCAGCGACAGCGAAATCCTCCAGGCACTGTTGCGCGGGCTCGGCCTGCCGGGTTTGCAGCTCAACCGCCCGGGTGTGCAGGTGGCCGAAACCGTCGGCGCGATGCTGCGCGAGGCCACCACCGGCACCATGGACGTGCTCATGGCGCGCGCGCTGACCAAGAAGGAGAGCCGCATCGACATGACGATGATCTCGGCCAGCGCCAACAATCCGCTCAAGTTCTTCCCCAATCCGGACAGCGCGCTGACGCAGATGCTGACCAACACCATGGTCGGCTACATGCCGCCGGTGCAGGCGATACACAGCGCCTTCGACGACTTGAAGGCGCACGAACTGGCCGTCATCGCCGGCATGCGCGCGGCGCTGGCGGCGGTGCTGCATCGCTTCGACCCGGCGCACATCGAAAGCCGGCTGGCCGAGCCGAGCGTGATGGACAAGATGATGGGCTCGCACCGCAAGGCCAAGATGTGGGACCGCCTGGTCGTGTTGTACGGCGAAATCGCGCGCGAGGCCGACGACGATCTGCAACGCCTGTTCGGCGAGAAATTCTCGGAGGCGTACGAGGAGCAGGTCGAACGCCTGCGCCGGGCCGGCAAATAGACGCGGCATTCACAATCAATGAGCAATCGATGAGGCATCATGGCTTGGAAAAATAAAGTGGTCTGGTCGGAAGGCATGCTGCTGCAGCCGCAGCACCTGCAGCAGCACGACCGTTATTGGCAAAGCCAGCTCGAGGCGAGGGTGGCGGCGTTGACGCCGTACGGCTACGGCTTCGCAGACCTGCGGCTCGACGAGCAGCAACTGGCGCTGGGCAAGCTGTCGTTGCTGTCCTGCCGCGCCGTGCTGCCCGACGGCACGCCCTTCGATCTGCCGGCGGAGGACGATTTGCCGCTGCCGCTCGACGTGCCGGCCGACGCCCGCAACGTGCTGGTGGTGCTGGCGTTGCCGTTGCGCCGGCACGGCGTGGCGGAAGTGGGCAACCAGGACGGCCCGGATAATTTCGCCCGCCACCGCGTCGACGATTACGAGGCTTGGGACAGCAACGGCCTCGATAACAGCGCGCTGATGCAGGTCGGCAAGCTGCGCCTGCGCCTCGCGCTCGAGAGCGAGGTCGCCAACGCCTACGCCACCTTGGGCATCGCCCGCATCGTCGAGCGCCGCGCGGACAACCGCGTGGTGCTCGATCCCGAGTATTGCGCGCCTTGCCTGGACTTTCGCGCGGCGCCGCGCCTGGCCGGTTTCGCCGACGAGCTGGTCGGACTGCTGCACCAGCGTGGCGACGCGCTGGC
>DATMSN010000123.1:0-2844 GCA_035565375.1 Duganella sp.
GTGTAGATGTTCGACAGGTGCCAGTCGCGCAGCACGATGCGCTCGCCGTCGGCGACGATGCCGGTTTCCTCGAACAGTTCGCGCGCGGCCGTCTCCAGCAGCGGCTCGTCGACGGCGTCGAGCGAACCGGTCACCGATTGCCAGTAGCCGGGCTTGTCGGCGCGTTCGATCAGCAGCACATGCAGGTCGGCGGTGTGGATCACCACCAGCACGGATTCGGGTATCTTGTAGGGCATAAGTTTCAGGCAAAAGAAAAGGCGCCACGTGTGAACGTTGGCGCCTTTGATTATGCCAGACGAATTAGCTGGCGACCTTCGGCTCGACGGCGCGCAGGCGGATATGCAATTCCTTCAACTGCTTCTCGTCCACTTCCGACGGCGCCTGGGTCAACAGATCCTGCGCGCGTTGGGTTTTCGGGAAGGCGATCACGTCGCGGATCGAATCGGACTTGGTCATCAGGGTCACGATGCGGTCCAGGCCGAAGGCCAGGCCACCGTGCGGCGGCGCGCCGTATTGCAGCGCGTCGAGCAGGAAGCCGAACTTCAGGCGCGCCTCGTCGGCGTCGATCTTCAACGCGCGGAACACTTTCGACTGCACTTCCTCGCGGTGGATACGGATCGAACCGCCGCCCAGCTCCCAGCCGTTCAAGACCATGTCGTAGGCCTTGGCGATGCAGGCGCCCGGATTGGTTTCCAGCATGTCCTCGTGGCCATCCTTTGGCGCCGTGAACGGGTGGTGGGTCGCGGTCCAGCGGTCGTTTTCCTCGTCGTGTTCGAACATCGGGAAGTCCACCACCCAAAGCGGCGCCCAGACGTCGTCGAACAGGCCGGCGTTCTTGCCGAACTCGCTGTGGCCGATCTTCACGCGCAACGCGCCGATGGCGTCGTTGACGACCTTGGCCTTGTCGGCGCCGAAGAAGATCAGGTCGCCGTCTTCGGCGCCGGTCATCTCGATCACCTTGGCCAGGGCGGCGTCGTGCAGGTTCTTGACGATCGGCGATTGCAGGCCGTCGCGGCCCTTGGCCTTCTCGTTGACCTTGATGTAGGCCAGGCCGCGCGCGCCGTAGATGGCGACGAACTGCGTGTAGGCGTCGATTTCCGAACGCGGCATCTCGGCGCCCTTCGGCACGCGCAGGCCGACCACACGGCCGTTAGGCATGTTGGCCGCGCCCGAGAAGACCTTGAAGTCGACGTCCTTCATCACTTCGGTCAGGTCGGTGAACGCCAGCTTGACGCGCATGTCCGGCTTGTCCGAACCGTATTTGCCCATGGCTTCCGAGAAGTCCATCACCGGGAACGGGTTCGGCAGGTCGACGTCCATGGTGTTCTTGAAGACGATGCGGATCATTTCCTCGAACAGGTCGCGGATTTCCTGTTCGGTCAGGAACGACGTTTCGCAGTCGATCTGCGTGAATTCCGGCTGGCGGTCGGCGCGCAGGTCTTCGTCGCGGAAGCACTTGGTGATCTGGTAGTAACGGTCGAAGTTGGCCACCATCAGCAGCTGCTTGAACAGCTGCGGCGACTGCGGCAGCGCGAAGAAGCTGCCGGCGTTCACGCGCGACGGCACCAGGTAGTCGCGCGCGCCTTCCGGGGTCGACTTGGTCAGCATCGGCGTTTCGATATCGATGAAGCCCAGGTTGTCGAGGTACTTGCGCACTTCCATCGTCACCTTGTAGCGCAGGCGCAGGTTGTTCTGCATCTGCGGACGGCGCAGGTCCAGCACGCGGTGGGTCAGGCGGGTGGTTTCGGACAGGTTGTCGTCGTCCAGCTGGAACGGCACGGCCACGGAAGGGTTCAACACTTCCAGTTGCGAGCAGACGACTTCGATCTTGCCCGATTTCAGGTTGGCGTTGACCGTGCCGGCCAGGCGGTCCTTGACGACGCCGGTGACGCGCAGGCAGAACTCGTTGCGGACGTGCTCGGCGGCCTTGAACACTTCAGCCTGTTCCGGATTGCAAACGATCTGCACCAGGCCTTCGCGGTCGCGCAGGTCGATGAAGATCACGCCGCCGTGGTCGCGGCGACGATGTACCCAGCCGCACAGGCTGACGGTTTGGCCAAGCAGCGCTTCAGTGGTGAGGCCGCAGTAGTGAGTACGCATTGAGGACATGGTTATTTCTCGGTTCAGGTTAGATTGCTCGTGAATTCGGGGTGCTGCCGGTGTTGCTGTAAGTTGCTGTTATTTGCTGACGACTTCGATAGCCTGGGGCACGCTTTCCGGCGCCACCACGCCCATCGAGACGATGTACTTCAAGGCCGCGTCGACCGACATGTCGAGTTCGACCACGTCCTTGCGCGCCAGCATCAGGAAAAAGCCCGACGTCGGGTTCGGCGTCGTCGGCACATAGACGCTGACATAGTCGCCCACCAGATGGTTCTTGACGTCGCCGCCGGGCGTGCCGGTCAGGAAGGCGATGGTGTACGAATTCTGGTGCGGATACGGGATCAAGACCGCCTTGCGGAAGGCGTTGCCGGACGACGAGAACAAGGTGTCCGACACTTGCTTGACGCTCGAATAGAGCGAGTTCACCAGCGGAATGCGCTTGAGCAGCTTTTCCCACATGCGCACCACGTAGTTGCCGACCAGGTTGTTTGTCAGCAGGCCGGTCAGGAAGACGATCACCACCGTCAGCAGGGTGCCCAGGCCGGGGATGTCGAAGCCGAACATCGTGCGCGGCTGCCAGCGCTCCGGCACGAACAGCAGCGACTGGTCCATCGTGCTGATGACCAGGTTCAGCACCCAGGCGGTGATGGCCAGCGGCACCAGGATCAGCAGGCCGGTAATGAAATATTTACGCATCGAAGACTCTTATATGGGTGCTCATGGGGGTGGAATGACGGATGG
>DATMSN010000124.1:0-1747 GCA_035565375.1 Duganella sp.
GTCGATGGCGCCGGCCGTCCGCTCGATGGCCTGGGCCCGATCCAGACCAATGATTCGGCGCCGATCAATGTGCGCCCCGCCAATCCGCTGGGCCGCGCGCCCATCGTGGAAACGCTGGACGTCGGCGTGCGCTGCATCAATGCCATGCTGACCGTGGGACGCGGCCAGCGCATGGGCCTGTTCGCCGGTTCCGGTGTCGGCAAGTCCGTCCTGCTCGGCATGATGGCGCGCTACACCGAAGCCGACGTCATCGTGGTCGGTCTGATCGGCGAGCGGGGCCGGGAGGTGAAGGAATTCATCGAACAGATCCTGGGCGAGGAAGGCTTGCGCCGTTCCGTGGTCGTGGCAGCGCCGGCCGACACGCCGCCGCTGATGCGCATGCAGGGTGCGGCCTATGCCACGGCGATCGCCGAGCACTTCCGCGACAAGGGCCAGAACGTGCTGCTGATCATGGATTCGCTGACCCGCTACGACATGGCGCAACGCGAGATCGCGCTGGCCATCGGCGAGCCGCCGGCCACCAAGGGCTATCCGCCGTCGGTGTTCGCCAAGCTGCCGGTGCTGGTCGAGCGGGCCGGCAACGGCGAGGTCGGCGGCGGCTCGATCACCGCCTTCTACACCGTGCTGACCGAGGGCGACGACCAGCAGGACCCGATCGCCGACTCGGCGCGCGCCATCCTCGACGGCCACATCGTGCTCAACCGCCGTCTGGCCGAGTCCGGCCACTACCCGGCGATCGACGTCGAGCAGTCGATCAGCCGCGCCATGCATTCGATCACCTCGCCCGAGCACCAGCAGCGCGCGCGCCACCTCAAACAACTGTTTTCGCGCTACGAGCGCAGCCGCGACCTGATCAGCGTGGGCGCCTACGCCCCCGGCACCGATCCGGTATTGGACCAGGCTATCGTGTTGCACGATCGGATAGAAAATTTTCTTCAGCAACAAATCACCGAACGGGTCACCATGGACGAGAGTTTGGGCCAACTTACCTCTCTGTTCGAGTGATGGACGCGGCACCCCGCCCCCTATAATTGATTCACTATGGCATCCAAAGCGCAACTTGAAACCCTGATCGACCTGGCGCGGCGCGAAACCGACGACGCCGCCAAGCGGCTGGGCGCGGCCCTCAAGGCGGTCGACGAGGCCACGCAGAAGCACCAGATGCTGGTCGGCTACCGCGACGAGTACGTCAAGCGCTTCGAGGAGGCGCAGGCGGCCGGCATCACGCCCATGGCCTACCGCAATTTCCAGGCGTTCATGGAAAAGCTGGACGTGGCCGTCAAGGGCCAGCTCGACATGATCCGCCACGCCGAGTACCGCGGCGAGCAGGAAAAGGCCGCCTGGCAGACCGCCGAGCGCAAGCGCATGTCCTACTCCACGCTCAACGAGCGGGCGGCGGCCGAGGCGCTGAAGGTGGAAAACAAGCGCGACCAGAAGCAGATGGACGAACACGCAGCACGACAGGCTTATTACAAGCGTTGACCACACAGTTAAACCCTACCGACACGGCGCGATCATGCAAACCTCCAATCTCCAACTTCCGACGCTGAACGCCAACGCGGTCTCGGTGCCCAAGGCCAATCTGAACCTGGGCGCGGGCGGCGACAACAACGCGTTCAAGCAGGCGCTGTCGCGCGAGATGGATCAACGCCAGGCCAACAATGGCAACATGATCGCCAAGACGGCGGAGCGCCCGGCGCCGGCGTCGCGCCCGTCGGCGCCGAAACAGGCGGCGCCGGCCAAACCG
>DATMSN010000125.1:0-1784 GCA_035565375.1 Duganella sp.
GCACGCCACGGCGTCAAGGTGGAGGTGCTGCGGCAGGACGCGCCGCCGGGGCTGGACGTGGGCAACGCGCTGCTGTCGCTGGCGGCCGACCTCAATGCCGACCTGCTGGTCATGGGCGCCTATGGCCACATGCGCTGGCGCGAGGTGCTGATGGGCGGCGTCACGCGCACGGTGCTGCGGTCGATGACGCTGCCGGTGCTGATGTCGCATTGAGTTTGATGCGGGGCGGTGGATGCACGTATCTCCTCGTTCGGCTTACCGCCTCTCACTTTTACCTTGTTTCGCTTTGGCGGACGATGTCGAGGAACGCCGCCACCAGCTTGCTGTTTTCGTTGTTGCGCGTGACCGCGACCACCGTCGTGCTAGTGTGGATGTCGCGCACCGGGATGAAGGCGACGTCGTTGCGCTTGTTGTCGGCGATCGAACGCCCCACCAGCGTCGCGCCCAGGCCCGCGCTCACCAGCGCCAGCGCCGTGTAGATCTCCACCGCGCCGTACGACACCGTGGGTTCGGCGCCGCCGGCGGCCTTCAGGATCGCCACGATCTGCTGCCCGAATGGGCTGAGCGGATCTTTCGGGTAAAGGATGAACGGCACCTCGGCCAGCGCCACCGCCGTCAGCGACTTGCGTTTCGCCAGCGGATGGCGGATCGGCAGCGCCGCCACCAACGGATCGTCCAGCTTGACCGCGTGGGTCAAGTCGTCCGGCGCCTCGAAGTCGCCGATAAAACGCGACAGTCCGACATCGATACGGTTTTGCCGCAATTGCGCCGGCTGGTATTCGGACAGCGCCTCCACCAGATCGAGCTGCACCTCCGGATAGGCCGCCCTAAACTGGCGTATCACGCGCGGCAATAGCGAAAACGTCGCCGAGCGCGTGAAGCCGATCGACAGCCAGCCGCCGCTGCCGCTGGCGATGCCGCGCGCCTCGTTGTCCAGCCGCGACATCTGCAGCAGCAGCTCCTTCGCGCGCGGATAGAAAAATTTTCCAAGGTCGGTCAGCGCCATCGGCCGCCGCGAACGGTCGAACAGTTCGCCCCCAAGGTGCGACTCCAGCTGCGCCAGCTGCATGCTGATGGCGGTCGGTGCGACAAACAGGCGCTCGGCCGCGTTGGCCGCGCTGCCCGCCTCCACCACCTCGCAGAAGTACCGTATCGTTTTAAGGTTCATATTCATTTTTATTGATCTAAGACTCAATAATCGATGTTTGATATCTAATTCACTTTATATAAAACTCCTTGCATCGTCAACAAGGAGGCAGCATGAGCCAACCGATCCCCCCCGAAGTGCTGGCGCAGGCACGCGGCCTGACAACGGCCGAAATATCCGACGCGCTCGATTTCTTCAAACTGCCCGGCGCAGCGCTTGGCATCCGCGCCGTCGCCGGCCCCAAGAAAATTGTCGGCATCGCCTTCACGGTGCGCTTCGCGCCGGTCGACACCAGCGTCCCCGGCACCGTCGGCGACTACCTCGACGACATGCCGGCCGGCGCGGTCGCCGTGCTCGATAACGGCGGCCGCGTCGACTGCACCGTCTGGGGCGGCATCATGAGCCGGATCGCCGCCAGGCGCGGCATCGCCGGCACCGTCGTCAATGGCGTCTGCCGCGACACCTCCGAGGCCGACAAAGCGGACTACCCGCTGTACGCGGCGGGCCGTTTCATGCGCACCGGTAAAGACCGGGTACAGGTCGATGCCGTCGGCGGCGCCATCGCGCTGGGCGACATCCGCGTCGCCGCTGGCGACCTGGTGGTGGCGGACCAGGACGGCGTGGTCACCGTCCCGGC
>DATMSN010000126.1:0-3867 GCA_035565375.1 Duganella sp.
CGGCGAGGCCCCGCCGCGCCCCCGCGAGCCGCCGTCGCGCCTGATGCCGCCGCATCCCGAGCAAGATCTGCTGTGGTTCATCGCCCGCCACGCGCCCGAGCTGCAGGACTGGGAGCGCGACATCTTCCTGGCGGTGCGGGAGGAGTCGTTCTATTTTTACCCGGTGCACGCCTGCCAGATCATGAACGAGGGCTGGGCCTCGTACTGGCACGCGCGGCTGTTGCGCGAGGCCGACTTCCTGCCGCACGAGCTGTATCTGCAGGCGCTGAAGGCGCATTCCGACGTCGTGCGTCCCTACGCGGGCGAACAGCAACTGGCGCTGGCGGTCAATCCCTATCACCTGGGCTACAGCATGTGGGAGCGCATCATCGACCGGCACGGCGTGGACGCCGCGCGGCGCATCTGCGCGGACGAGGACGACTTCGGCTTCATCCGCAACCATCTGGACCGCGAGCTGGCCGAGGAGCTGGACTTGTTCAGCTACCAGACGCGCAAGGATGGCGAGACGCGCGTGGTGAGCCGGGACATCGACGAGGTGCGCGAAGCGATCCTGGCGCCGAAGTACAACTACGGCGCGCCATGCATCGCGGTCGAGCGCATGCACGACGACGGCGCGCTGGTGCTGCGCCACGATCACGCGCGCGACGGCCGCGGCCTGGATCTGGATCAAGCGGAACAGGTGATGAACTACGTCTGCCGCGTGTGGCGCAAGCCGGTCACGCTGCACACGGTCGACTTCCGCGGCGTCGCGCGCACCCTGACGATCACCCAGCCGGTAGGCTAAAACGGCCACCAAATGACACGGGTCCCGAATGAAAACCATGGGAACCAAATGAACACGTGTTCCACGTAGGGCGGATTAGCGCAGCGTAATCCGCCATCTGTCCGCCGCCGACAACGCGTGAAAACGCCCCTAGCCCCCCCCGCCCGCATCCGCCCCAGGCTCCGCCCGCGCCCCGACATCCAGCTGCCCGATATACCAGCGCAACGCCTGATGCAGGCCGCGCTGCAAATCATGCGTCGGCGCGTAGCCCAGCAAATCGGCCGCCTTCGAGATATCGGCCTGCGAATGCCTCACATCGCCGGCGCGGAACTCGCCATAGCGGGGCTGATAATCGCGCAGATGCGGATAACGCTCCACCAGCAAGCCGTGCAGTATCAAATACAGCTCGTTAAGACTGGTGCGCGCGTCGAGCGCGACGTTGTAGACCTGGTTGACGGCGGCCGGGTTGTCCGTCAGCGTCGCCAGCAGGTTCGCCTGCACCGCGTTGGCGACATAGCAAAAATCGCGGCTACTCTCGCCGTCGCCGTTGATGACCACCGGCCGCTGTTCGATCATCGCCGAGATCCACAGCGGGATCACGGCCGCGTACGCGCCGCACGGGTCCTGGCGCGGCCCGAACACGTTGAAATACCGCAGGCCTATGGCCTGCGTCCCGTAGCACCGCGCGTAGACCCCGGCGTACAGCTCGTTGACGTGCTTGGTCACCGCGTACGGCGACAAGGCGTTGCCGATCTGCGGCTCCCGCTTCGGCAGCGCCGGATGATCGCCGTAGGTCGCGCTCGACGCCGCGTACACCATGCGCCTGACGCCGGCCAGGCGCGCCGCGTCCAGCACGTTGAGGAAGCCGCCGACGTTGACGTCGTTGGTCAGCAGCGGGTCGTCGATCGAGCGCGCAACCGAACCGAGCGCCGCCTGGTGCAGCACGAAGTCGGCGCGCTCGCAGGCGCGCCGGCAAACGGCCGGATCGCGGATATCGCCTTCGATCAGTTCGAAACGGCGCCACGCGGCCGGTCCCACCTGCTCGCGCACCTGCTCGAGGTTGTGGCGGCAACCGGTCAGGAAATTGTCCACGCCGACCACGCGCTGGCCCAGCTCCAGCAGCGCCTGCAACAGGTTAGAACCTATGAACCCGGCCACACCGGTGACGACCCAGCGGTATTGTTCCCGCTCCAGATGCTCGCGCGCGCTCTGGTAGGCCGACGTCGCCGGCGTGCCGTTTTCATAGTCGCTCATCACAGCCTCCAGACGCTCAGGCCGCTCTGACGCAGCGCCGCCTCGTCGAACTGCGATTTCAAATCGATGAAGCAACCGGCGGCGGCGATCTTTTCGCGCACCTGCGCCAGCGGACGGGCCGACAGCTCGCGGTGGGCGACGGCGGCGATCAGCGCCTCGGCGCACGGCAACTCGTCCCAGCTTTCGAGCTTGACGCCGTATTCGTGCATCGCTTCGTCGGCGTCGGCCACCGGATCGTGCACGTGCACCTGCAAGCCGTACGATTCGAGCTCGCGGATCATGTCGGCGACCTTGGAGTTGCGCAGGTCCGGACAGTTCTCTTTGAAGGTCAGGCCCAGCACGTTGACCCTGCAACCCTTGAGCTTGAAGCCGGCGCGCACCATTTCCTTGACCGTTTTCTCGGCGACGAACTTGGCCATGCCGTCGTTGATGCGGCGCCCTGCCAGGATCACGTGCGGGTGGTAGCCCAGCATCTCGGCCTTGTGCGTCAGGTAGTACGGATCGACGCCGATGCAATGGCCGCCGACGAGGCCGGGCCGGAACGGCAGGAAGTTCCATTTGGTGCCGGCCGCCTGCAGCACTTCCAGCGTGTCGATCTCCAGCCGGTCGAAGATGATGGCCAGCTCGTTCATCAGCGCGATGTTGAGGTCGCGCTGCGTGTTCTCGATGACCTTGGCGGCCTCGGCCACCTTGATGCTGGAGGCCCGGTGCACGCCGGCCTCGACCACTTCCTCGTACAGCGCGGCGACGCGTGCCAGCGTCTCCTCGTCGTCGCCGGAGACGACTTTGCGGATCGACGTCAGCGTGTGTTCCTTGTCGCCCGGATTGATGCGCTCGGGCGAGAAGCCGACGTGGAAATCGCGCTGCCACGTCAAGCCCGAGCACTGTTCCAGTATCGGTATGCAGATTTCCTCGGTGGCGCCGGGATAGACGGTGGACTCGTAGACCACCACCGCGCCCGGCTTCATGTGCCGGCCGACCGACTGGCTGGCGCCGACCAGCGCCGAGAAGTCGGGATTGTGCGCGCTGTCGACCGGCGTCGGCACGGCGACGATGATGTAATCGGCCTCGGCCAACGCGGCCGGGTCGCATCCCATCTCCAGCCAGCGCGACGCGGCGAACTGCTGCGCCGACACCTCGCCGCTGGGATCGATCCCGGCGCGATAGCTGGCGACCTTGCGGGCCGACAAATCCAGTCCGATGGTGCGCCGGCGCGTACCGAACGACACCGCCAGCGACAAGCCGACATACCCGAGTCCGACAACGGCGACCACTTCCATTTGAGCACCTCGTTTGAGAGCGTTAAAAGACGTCTCGCCGATTCTACGGACGGCGTCATGCTCACGCTTGAGGTGGCACAAACGACCGCCGTTTGCGCTGGGTGGTGCCCCGACGGGGCCGGCCTTTGCGTCCGATCAACGGCCGCCGGGGCTATCGTTCCTACTCTTACGATACCCATCGCCAGGAGACTCCCATGCCCCGTTTGCCACGCACCCTGTTGACGCTGTTGATTCCGATGCTGCTGGCCGGCTGCGGCCGCATGCAAAGCGACGCGCAGTTGCTGTCCGCGGCGCGCCAGAACGTGGACCGGGGTGAAACCAAGTCGGCGGTCATCCAGCTCAAGAACCTGTTGCAGCGGACGCCGGCCAACGGCCAGGCGCGGCTGATGCTGGGGCGGTTGTATCTGGACGCCGGCGACGTGCTGTCGGCCGAGAAGGAGTTGCGGCGCGCGCTGGAGCTGGGCGTCGACCGCGGCCAGGCGATGCCCCCGCTGGGCAAGTCGCTGCTGCTGCAAGGCCGGTACGACAAGATTCTCGACGAGATCGACGGCGACGCGCGCCAGCCCGAAC
>DATMSN010000127.1:0-3086 GCA_035565375.1 Duganella sp.
GGCTCGCCGAGCTGCGCGCGCTCCAGGCGCGCTTGTCCGAGCACCAGGGCGAAACTCCGCTGATGCTGCCGACGGTCGACCAGCAGGCGGTGGCCGCCGTGGTGCAGGACTGGACCGGCATCCCGGTCGGGCGCATGGTCAAGAACGAAGTCGAGAACGTGCTCAAGCTGGCCGACACGCTGTCGAAGCGCATCATCGGCCAGCGCCACGCGCTGGAGATGATCGCGCGCCGCATCCAGACCGCGCGCGCCGGGCTTGACCATCCGGGCAAGCCGGTCGGCGTGTTCCTGCTGGCCGGCACCTCGGGCGTCGGCAAGACCGAGACCGCGCTGGCGCTGGCCGAGTCGCTGTATGGCGGCGAGCACAACATCATCACCATCAACATGAGCGAATACCAGGAGGCGCACACGGTGTCCACGCTCAAGGGCGCGCCGCCCGGCTACGTCGGCTACGGCGAGGGCGGAGTGCTGACCGAGGCGGTGCGGCGCCGGCCCTACAGCGTGGTGCTGCTCGACGAGATCGAAAAGGCGCACCCGGACGTGCACGAACTGTTCTTCCAGGTGTTCGACAAGGGCTGGATGGAGGACGGCGAGGGCCGCGTGATCGACTTCAAGAACACGCTGATCCTGCTGACCACCAACGCCGGCACCGAGTTGATCACGCGCCTGTGCGCCGACCGCGCCGCCATGCCGCCGCCGGACGATATCGCCGCCGCGCTGCGCGCGCCGTTGTTGCAGGTGTTTCCGCCGGCGCTGCTGGGCCGGGTGGTGACGATCCCGTATTACCCGCTCAGCGACGAGATGCTGGGCGCCATCATCGCCCTGCAACTGGGCCGGATCGAGCGGCGCATCGCCGACGGCCACAAGATCCCGTTCACCTACAGCGCGCAGGTGGTGGAACTGATCGCCGGCCGCTGCACCGAGCTCGAAAGCGGCGGCCGCATGATCGACGCCATCCTGACCAATTCCTTGTTGCCGGCGATCAGCGGCGAGTTCCTGCGGCGCATGCTGGAGGGGCGTCCGGCCACGCGCGTGCGGGTCGATGTGCGCGACGCCGAATTTGTGTATGACTTCGACGGCGGGGAGGCGGCATAAGCGTGGTTCGGGCAAATTTTTTCTTGCCCGTTGCGTCCAAACGGCGTCGGCCCGCGTAAGTCCTTGGGAGAGCCCGCCACCGCGGGTCCCAGCCAACAAGGAACCAGGCCATGGCCACCATACAAGCCAACCGCGACATCTCGGTTGCCTGCGCGCTCGGCGCCGACGTGCTGCTGTTGCGCCGCATGCGCGGCAGCGAGTCGCTGTCGGCGCTCAGCGAGTACGAACTTGAGCTCTACAGCGAGCGCGCCGACCTGAAGATCGATGAACTGCTGGCCACGCCGATCGCGGTGACGGTCGACCTGCCGCGCGGCGGCGAGCGCTATTTCCATGGTTTCATCACGCGCTTCGTGGTGACCGCGCGCCAGGGCCGCTTCGCCACCTACCGCGCCACCGTGCGGCCGTGGCTGTGGTTCCTGACGCGGGCGTCCGATTGCCGCATTTTCCAGGAAAAGAACGTGGTCGACATCGTCAAGGCGGTGTTCGCGCCGTACGCCATCGCCGACTTCGACACCTCCGGCCTGAGCGGCAGCTATGCCGCCTATCCGTATTGCGTGCAGTACCGCGAGACCGACTTCGACTTCGTCAGCCGGCTGCTCGAACGCGAGGGCATCTATTACTTCTTCAAGAGCGAAGCCAGGCGCCACGTGATGGTGCTGGCCGATTCCCATGCCGCCCACGCGCCGGCGCCGGGCTACGCGACGGTGCGCTACATGCCGGCCGAGGACGGCGCCATGCGCGAGAGCGAGGTGGTGTACGAGTGGAGCGTCGGCGGCCAGGTCGAGTCGGGCGCCCAGGCGCTGCAGGATTTCGATTTCGAAAAGCCGTCGGCCAACCTGCTGGTCAAGTCGAGCGTGGCGCGCGGCTATGGACAATCGCGCCACGAACTGTTCGATTATCCGGGCAATTACACCGAGCGCGCCGTCGGCGAGGGGTATGCGCGCCACCGGATCGAGGCGCCGCACGCCAGTTACCAGCGGGTCCAGGGCGCCACCCGCGCGCGCGGCCTGTTTCCCGGCGCGCTGTTCACGCTGACCGAGCATCCGCGCCGCGACCAGAACGGCCGCTTCCTGGTCGGCGCCGCGCATTACGCGCTGTCCTCCGACAGCTACGATCCGGTGCGCGTGGCCGATCCGGAACCGGTGTTCAGTTGCAGCTTCGAGGCGATCCCGGGACGGCAGGATGTCCGCCCGCAGGCGACCACCCGCAAGCCGGTGGTGCGCGGGCCGCAGACGGCGATCGTGGTCGGCAAGGCGGGCGAGGAGATCTGGACCGACAAGTACGGCCGCATCAAGGTGCAGTTCCATTGGGACCGCGTCGGCCGCGAGGACGAGACGAGCTCGTGCTGGGTGCGCGTGGCGCAGGGCTGGGCCGGCAAGCGCTGGGGCGCGATGTTCCTGCCGCGCATAGGCCAGGAGGTGATCGTCAGCTTCCTCGAGGGCGACCCGGACCGGCCGTTGGTCACCGGCAGCGTCTACAACGCCGAGCACATGCCGCCGTACCCGCTGCCGGCGCAGGCGACGCGCTCCACCATCAAGAGCAATTCGTCGATCGGTGGCGGCGGCTACAACGAACTGCGCTTCGAGGACAAGAAGGGCGCCGAGCAGTTTTATATGTACGCCGAGCGCGACCTGGAACAGCGCGTGCGCCGCGACGTGCTGGCGTGGATCGGCGGCGACCGCCACACGATGGTGGTCAAGGACAGCTTCGAGCAGGTCGGCGGCGACCGCCACGTGCAAGTCGACGGCGACCGCAACGAGCGCGCCGGCGGCTCGGTGTCGCAGTCGGCCGGCATCAACATGGTGGTCGAGGGCGGCTTGAAGTCGGCCGTCTACGCCGGCCAGACGGTGCACATCAAGGGCGGCGCGAACGTGGTGATCGAGGCGGGCGCCAGCATCACGCTGAAGGCGGGCGCGGCGTTTCTGACCATCGGCCCGGCGGTGATACTGGGCTCGACCATGCCGCTGCCGATGCCGTCGGCGTCGATCGCGG
>DATMSN010000128.1:0-7381 GCA_035565375.1 Duganella sp.
CGCGCGCCTGATTTGGGAGCTCGCCTCGCCGCAGTGGAAATTCGACGACGCCACGTTCGAGCGTTCCGCGAAGTCGCTCGACAATCCGGACCACGTCGCCATCTCGATCAGCAACTACCGCTGGCGGCTGGGACTGGCGCCGAGCGAGGCACGGTATGACGATCTGGAGCGGCAACTGGCGCGCTTTCCCGACATCGGCGTGCCGACGATCACGATGGAAGGCGACGCCAACGGCGCGCCGCATTCCGACCCGAAGAACTACGCGAAGAAATTCACCGGCAAGTACGAACATCGGCTGATCACCGGCGGCATCGGCCATAACCTGCCGCAGGAGGCGCCTCAGGCCTTCGCCCAGGCCATTCTCGATGTGGCCAAACTGAACTGAGCAGCACACACCTTCACCCACCTGCAAGGACACGATCATGAACCACGCTGAAAAAACGCGGTACACCGGCGGCACCCACACCACCTCGGGCGGCCGCGATGGCGCCGTACGATCGTCTCGTTTTCATGGGTTCAGTAGCTTGTCTATATCAACCTCTGAAAACGGCGCTGTCGGCGACGCTAGCTGCCGAAGAATCGTCAGATGGACATCTAATTTGACCTTGATCAAATTGTCGATTTTCATTTGACCGCCGAGAACCAGTGCTGGTTCGAATCCGTACATTTCGTCCGAGGCAAGTTGGCCGAGTTCGGCGACGGCGCGTTCGAAGAGTGGTTGCTTGCTTTCGTCGTGCAGATCAAAATCCGCTGGCTCGCCAAAGGCAAAAAACGAACGAATGGATAGATCCAGATCGTCTTTCGTCTTGGGCTTTAATTCGTTCTGGAGAGCAAATATTGCATTGATGGGACACGCCACGGTAACGCTCTGTCCTGTCTTTTCACCGCATGCGTAGAGATCGCCAAACGCCGACCTTGCGATGACATGGAACGAGTCCAACTGTTCCAGTTTGGTGTTCTCCAACCATTCATCGATCAGGTCTTCATAGTCATCGGGATCCACGGTCCAGAACAATCCCTTCGCATATGCGCACCACCCTTCCTCCCTCCAGTACGTCAACAGCTGATCAGGCAACCTGCCGCGCCACTTCTCAATGCTCGGTGCCGGCACCTCGACACGTTGCGTCGCCTCGCCAAACTCGGCTATAAATACCTCAAAGTCTTCATCTCTCATCGCATTCCCTTTCCACGGCAAGGTTCCAGTTTAACGTTCATTTTTTGGTTTCCCAGTCCGCGTTCGATAGCTTTATTGGCTTCGTGATCCAGTCCGGATATCCTATCATTCTGATTCCAGCTCGCCCCGATCGATGAGTTCACATCGGCGCGTCCCACCCCGGTGGGGTTTGGGTGCATCCAGCCGCCGGCTACCATGTCAGGATCATGAAGCGCTGCAAGCTTGCCCATGACTTCTTGCGTACGAGTAATCGCGACTGCCTTGGCCTGGGCCGTGTTCATACCTCCCTTAACCAAACTTTTACCAATACTCTTTTTAATATCCACAGCGAGTCGGTTTCGAAAGTCCGCCTGCGCCGCGTCCGCGAGCGGATTGCGGTTCACTGCCGCGAACGCATCCCTGGCCGCCTTGTATTCGATAGCAGTGAGATTGTTGATCGCCTGCTCCTGGCGTTTGAGCTGCGCGGCCATCTCCTTCAGATAGGCGTTCTGGTCGTTCTTGTTCATCCGCATGAACTTCTTCTTGTCGAAGGGATGGAAGCACGGGACCTTGTGTTCGCGAGCCTTTATGGTTACTTCCTTTTTCGCCTTTCTCGCGCCGGCCGCGGCTTCCCGCGCCTCTTCGGCCGCCTTGGCTTCCCTCGCGACCTGGGCCGCCTCTTCGGTTTTCCTGGCCGCCTTGAGCACTTCCTCCGCTTCGTGCGTGCCTTTGGCGATCTTCGCGGCCGTTCCCGCGCCTTTCGCCATCCCGACGGCGCCTTTCGCGACCTTGCCCGCCGTCGTGACAACCTTGCCGCCGGGGATCATGCTGGCCGCCGCGATGCCCGCTTCCACTAACTCACCCTCGGCCGTGTAGATGGCAGCGTCCACGGCGCCCGTCACAACCGATAAGCCTGGAACGAAACTGGCCACGCCCAGCAAGCCATGCACCCAGGGACTGGTTTGTTGCCACGCTGTCTGTTCCGCCTCCGTTTCCGGCGTCAGCGGCGGATTGGCGCCAACGCCGCCGGGATCAATCGGCGTTGCCGATGGCGCGGGCTGTTCCAGGATCACTCCTTTGGTGGTCATGGCCGTGGCATCCCCGTGGTGCCGGTTGGAGGGCGGGACGCTCCATTGACGCTCGTTGCCAATGCGCCGGGCCGAACGATGGAGCCGTAGTGGACGGGAACCATGCTTAGCTCGCCAGATTCATATCGCACTCGTCGCCATGGCGCACGACATATTTTTTCTCCACACGAACCGAGGTGGCACCGCGCGTGGCGCGCACCTTGCCCAGGTTGACGCCGGACTTCAGTCCGCCGCCCGTGCCCGCCTCGTTGCCGGTGACGGTCGCGACCACGCTGTCGCCGAGCAGGAAAACGGGGTCGCCGTTGAACCGGACCGTCGCGGCGACCTCCACGCTGTTGCCCAGGTCGCCGACGATGGGATAGGGGACGGGCACCAGGTTGGGTCCCATTGGCGTCTTGCACACGTCGGGGACCAGGCTGACGGCCTTGAATATGCTGTTCTTGCGGGCACCGGTAGGCATAAGTCCTCCTCAGCGTAGGGGCGTTTATCGGTTGGGCACGATGGACAGGCGCGCGGCCGATGGCGGCCGCGTGTTTTGCGCCCGGTCGCGCAACGCCGTCACGTCGGCGCGGGACAGCATCCGCGCTTCGAGCACCCGTACGCCGGGCTCGGTGGCGACGGTGGCGCGCCAGACGCACACGACCGTTATTTTTTTCTCCGGGTTGTCGGCATCGGGCGCCGCGTCGATGATGAGGGTGTCGAGCTTGGCCGCGAGTTCGCCGATGCGCCCGTCCTGGAAGCGGACCAGCACAAACGGCACATGCCCCGGCAGGACGAAAGACAGGCAGGTGTTGCCGGCAGCGTCGCGCACCGTTCCGGCGCCCGCCGGGCACAGATTGCACAGCGTGACGGTTTCGTCGCCGTCCAGGTGGGGCGTCACCTGCTGGTCGGCGGGCGCGCCGTTCCAGTAGGCGAAGTCGAAATCGGCGGGCAAATTGGGATGGCGCCGCTCCAGCCATTGCTGGTCGTAGGTCCCAGCCAGCTCCAGACGCGGTTTCCAGGCACGCCCCACGACGCCCATGCCCTGCGGTGCATGCGCCTCGCCGAACCGCGCGATGGGCTGGTCGTATGCCTCTATCTGCGGCGCGGGCACGCGCGCCGGCCTGGCCGCGCGAAGATACCAGCGCTCGGCGAAGCCGCGGCCGACCGGATTGTGTTCGTACACACCGTGGGCGATAGCGTCCGGCGGACCGTTCGCGCCGGCGTCGTCGGTTTGCGGCACACGGCCGGGCAAGCGAAATTGCTTGTCCACCCGCTTGGCCGCGCGCTCGGTGACGAGGATTTTGTTTTCGCCACCATAGGCGTATTCGTAGCGCAACGGCAGCGTGCTAACGGGCAGCGGCGCCGTCAGCTTCCATTGCGGCAGCGCGAGCATGGTGAGCGCCCGTGCCAAGGGATAGCGCTTGCGCCATTCGCGCGCGCCCCTGATCGCCAGCACCTTGCGCAGCACGGGGGCGCCTTCGCGCGCCTGCGCGCTTAACCGGGCGCACTGTCGCCGCCATTCGGCGATGCGTTCGGACGAGGCGCGATGCGCCGGAGCGAGGCCGTGCGGCTCAGGCGGCAAATCCGGTGTGGTGGGGGCGCCGTTTATCTTCAGGGCGACCAGGAAGCGCTTGCTGGCCGGGCCCTGGGGCGCGCACGCGTCGGCAATGACGATCACGTCCGTGTGCGGTTTGTAGGGGGCCAGGTCGGATTCCTGCTTGACGCTGGAGCGGTTTATTTCGCCGTAGAACTCGTCGCTTGTCGCCAACGGCGTTTGCACCGGCGCGAACGCCAGCGCGCCGTCGTCCCGCAACGCGAATGTCAGCCGCATGACCACGCTGTGGAAGCGCTGGTCGTGTTGGTCCAGGGCGTCGAACGCGATCGCGGGGAAAGGCGTGAGGTTGCGGAATTCCATCGTCGAGGCCCGGCCGGTTGATATCGACGTCTTTGCCGGATATCTGCCCCGGCCCGGTCGCCTCGACGCCACGTAGTCGCGATCCCCTAGTCGCCAGCATATATGCGTTGCCGAGCTAGCCAAGGGGGAAACGCCGGCCGATTGCGGGACATCAATAGCGTGGGAGCGGCCGCCGACGGCGGCAAGCAACCCGCCGTCATCAGCGTGTCACAACAACTTGTTATCTTGCAAACCTTTAAACGACGCTGGATAGACACCATGAACCGCAAGTCCCTTCTCTTAGCTGGCTTGAGCGCGGCCCTGATAGCCGGCTGCAGCAGCGATTCCACACCGGTCAACACGCCCGTGACCCCGCCGGTGGCCGCGGCGCCGAAGAACGTCATCTTCTTCCTCGGCGACGGCATGGGCATGACCACCATGACGGCCGCGCGCATCTACTCGGTCGGCGAGGACGGCGAGCTGACCGTCGACACGCTGCCGGAGACGGCGTTCGTCAAAACCTACTCGAACGACGCCCAGGTGACCGACAGCGCGCCGTCGATGTCGGCCTACATGACCGGCGTGAAGATGAACAACGAAGTGATCTCGATGTCGCCCAACACGGTGGCGGTCGATCCGGTGGCCGACGCCAACGGCAACAAGCTGGGCAACAACTGCGGCGCCAACAACGGCAGCGCCGCCACCACCTTGCTGGAACTGGCCAAGGCGCAAGGCCTGGCGGCCGGCGTGGTCACCACCACCCGCGTCACCCACGCCACCCCGGCGGCGACGTATTCGCACATCTGCCACCGCGACCTGGAGAACGATATCGCCGCCGCCTCGGTGCCCGGCGGCACCGGCTACAACAGCGCCCTCGGCGCCGGCCTCGACGTGCTGCTGGGCGGCGGCAGCCAGTTCTTCACGCCGGTCAAGGACGGCGGCAAGCGCAGCGACGGCCGCAACCTGATCACCGAGATGAAGGCGAAAAACGCGGCCTTCGTCAGCAATGTGACCGAGCTCAACGCCATCGACGCCGGCAAGACCGAGCGCCTGCTGGGCCTGTTCACGTCCAGCCACATGAGCTACGACCTGGACCGCGACCCGGCCAAGGAGCCGAGCCTGGCCGAGATGACCACCAAGGCGATGGACGTGCTGGCCAAGAACACCAAGGGGTACTTCCTGATGGTCGAGGGCGGCCGCATCGACCACGCGCTACACGAGACCACCGCCAAGAAGGCGCTGCAGGACATGGTGGCCTTCGACAACGCCATCAAGGCGGCGCTGGCCAAGGCCCGCGTCAGCGATCCGGAGTTGAAGAACACGCTGGTGGTGGTCACCGCCGACCATGACCACACGCTGGTGTTGAACGGCTACGCCAAGCGCACCGGCAAGACCACCGCCGCCAACGCCGGCGTGCTGGGCGTGGTGAAGAACTACGTCACCGGCGCGGCCGACAAGGATCTGGACGGCGCGCCGTATTCGATCATCGGCTTCGGCAACGGCGAGAACCGCACGCAGGGCAGCCGCGGCGCCATGGCCAGCCTGGACGACAGCGTCACCGGCTCCAACACCTACCATCAAGAGGCCGTGGTGCGCATGGGCGCCGGCGGCGAGACCCACGGCGGCACCGATGTGTTCCTGGCCGCCACCGGCAAGGGCGCCGAGACCTTCACCGGCACCATCGACAACACCAAGGTCTACACCCTGGTCAAGGCCGCCGCCGGCCTGTAACGAACAATGAACGGATACCAACTCATGAAACCCACCAAATTAGCGGCCGCCGTGGCCCTGACCCTGGCCTGCGCCCAAGCGGCGCACGCGGCCGGCGAAGCCAAGAACATCATCTTCTTCCTCGGCGACGGCATGGGCCCGACCACCGTCACCGCCGCGCGCATCTACAAGTACGGCGAGGACGGCAGCCTGACCATGGACACGCTGGAGCGCACGGCACGCATCAAGACCTTCTCGGCCGACGCCCAGACCACCGACAGCGCGCCGTCGATGGCCGCCTACATGACCGGCGTGAAGATGAACAACGAGGTCATCTCGATGTCGCCCGAGACCGTGGCCACCAACCCGGGCCGCGACGCCAACGGCAACCTCGGCGTGAACAACTGCGCGGCCGGCAACGGCACGCCGGCCACCACCATCCTGGAACTGGCCAAGGCCAAGGGCAAGGCGGTCGGCGCCATCACCACCACCGAGCTGACCCACGCGACGCCGGCGGCGACCTATTCGCACATCTGCAACCGCAACGCGCAGTACCACATCGCGGCCCAGCTGGTGCCCGGCGGCGCCGGCTTCAACAGCGCGCTGGGCGACGGCGTCGACGTCCTGATGGGCGGCGGCCGCAACCACTTCACGCCCTTCGGCGCGGGCAACACCGGCGGGCGAGCCGACGGCCGCAACCTGCTGACCGAGTTGGCCGCCAAGGGCTACACCGTGGCCGCCAACAAGGCCGAGATGAACGCCGCCAGCGGCAAGAAGTTCATCGGCCTGTACAGCACCAAGAGCCATCTGGAATACGAGCTCGACCGCACCGCGACGCCGCCGCTGGGCGAGGGCGCCACTCAGCCGAGCCTGGCCGAGATGACCGTCAAGGCGATGGACCTGCTGGCGCAGAACGGCAACGGCTACTTCCTGATGGTCGAGGGCGGGCGCATCGATCACGCGCTGCACGGCACCAACGCCAAGCGCGCGCTGACCGACACCATCGCCTTCGACGACGCCATCAAGGCGGCGCTGGCCAAGGTCAAGCTGACCGATCCGACCCTGGCCAACACGCTGATCGTCGTCACCGCCGACCACGACCATACGCTGGCGTTCAACGGCTACGGCAAGCGCGGCAATCCTATCCTGGACATCAACCGCGGCTACCGCGATGGCCAGCCGGCCAAGGATGCGGACGGCAACACCTACACCACCTTGGTGTTCGGTAACGGCCCGAACCGTCCGAACACGCGCGCCAGCCTGGACAGCACCAGCGTCCTGGCCGACAACTATCTGCAGGAAACCGGCGTGCGCCTGTCGAGCGAAACCCACGGCGGCGGCGACGTCAAGTTGTTCGCCACCGGCGCCGGCGCCAAGCCGTTCAAGGGCACCTTGGACAACACCAAGGTGTTCGGCCTGCTCAAGTCGGCCTTCGGCCTGTAACCAGCAACCGCGCCGGCGGCCGCCGCCGGCGCTTTTTGATCGACCGTCATGAAGATTCATCGTTTCGCCATGCTGCTGGCCGCCGTCTGCGCGGCCGGCGCAGCCACCGCC
>DATMSN010000129.1:0-3295 GCA_035565375.1 Duganella sp.
GCCGCCGACGAACAGCGCCAGCACCGGCGCCGGCCACATGGTCACCCAGGTGCTGGCCTTGCCGGACGCCGCGCGCGACAGCGCCGAGGCGCGCCACTCGAGCAGGTGGCGGTGCGACACCAGCATGCGGTAGACGCTGCGGATGATGGCGTCAAGGCTGAAGTAGGCCTCGTACGGCAGGAACACCAGCATCAGCATCGCGTGCGAGAACTGCAGGCCGGTGCGGCGCAGCGTGGCGCGCAGATGCTGGCTCCACAAGGTGTCCTTGGGCCGGTGCAGCAGGTCGTGCAGCGCGCTCACGAACGGCGGCAGGAAGATCACGGTCAGCACGGCGCCGGTCCACAGCCACGGGTCGGGCAGCCAGCGCCAGGCGACGATCAGCGACAGCACCAGCGCCGGCGCGGTCAGGCTGCGGCGCAGATTGTCGAACAGCTTCCAGCGCGACAGCAGCGACAGCGGATTTTTCTCGCGCTTGCGGCCCGGGCCGGGCACGCGGCCGAACAGCCAGGAGATCAACTGCCAATCGCCGCGTATCCAGCGCTGGCGGCGGCTGACGTCGTCGCTGTAGCGGCTCGGATATTCCTCGTAGAGCTGGGCGTCGCTCAGCAGGCCGGCGCGCAGGTAACAGCCCTCCAGCAGATCGTGGCTCAGCACCTGGTTGTCGGGCAGCCGGTGGCCCAGCACCTGTTCGAACACGTCGACGTCGTAGATGCCCTTGCCGATGAAGGAGCCTTCCAGGAACACGTCCTGATAAACGTCGGAGACGGTGCGGGTGTACGGATCGATGCCCGGTTCGCCGCCGCACAGTTTTTCGTAGCGCGAGGCGTTCTCGCTCGGCAGGCTGACGGCCACGCGCGGCTGCAGGATGCCGTAGCCATCGACCACGCAGCCGCGCGCGGCGTCCACGCGCGGGCGGTTCAGCGGATGCATCATGGTGGCGACGAACTGCGCCGCCGCGTCGCGCGGCAGCTGGGTGTCGGTATCGAGCGTGATGACGTACTTGATGCCCGCGAGCTGGCCGATATCGCCGACGACGAGCGAGAATTTGTCGCGCGCGCCGCCGCGCAGGAAGCGGTTCAGCTCCTGCAGCTTGCCGCGCTTGCGCTCATAGCCCATCCAGGCGCCCTCCTGCGGATTCCATCGGCGCGGGCGGTGCATCAGCAGGAACGGCGTGGCCGGCTCGCCGTTCGGATGGAAGGCGTACTTGCGGTTGAGCTGTTCGATGCGGTACGCCATCTGCTCGAGCAGCGCGGCGTCGCCCGGCAGCGTCTCGGCGGCGGCGTCGGCGAAGTCGGTCAGCAGGCAAAACACCAGGTTCGGATCGCGGTTGGCCAGGAAGCGCACCTCCAGCTGCTCGCACAGGTCCTCGATGTTGTCCTTGCTGTAGGCCAGCGTCGGCACCACCACCAGCGCGCGGCCCTCGACCGGAATGCCGTCCTCGAGGTCCATGCGCGGCAGCGGATTGGGATGGGTGATCTGCGTCGTCACCCAGTTCACGAGGCTGAGCGCGAGCTGGCTGCTGCCCAGCAGCGCCAGCACGCCCAGCGCCGCCAGCACCGGGCCGTGCACGCCGTGGAAGGAGGCCCGTTCGAGCAGCAGCGCGGTGGCGACGAAGGTGATGGCGGCGATCGCGCCCAGATAGGACGTCAGCGGCGAGGCGCTCGACGTGTGGCGGAACACCTCGCGCCACGGACGGCGCATGCCGGTTTGCTTTTCCAGCGCGGCCAGGCCGCCGCCGATCAGATAAAAGCCGACGTGGCCGTGCCGCTCGTCGCCGCTGTTGGCGTGCGTGACGGCCAGTTGCAAGGCCTGCTGCGCCACCTCCACTTCGGACAGGCGCGAATGCTTGGCGATCTTCTCGACCGAGTGGCGGTAGTTGTCGCGCGTGGCGAACTCCATGCGGCCGTAGACGCCGGCCGGGTCCTGGCGCAGCGTTTGTTCGACCACGCTCATGGTCTCGACGAACTCCTGCCAGTCCATGGTGCCGAGGAAGCGCAGGCTGCCGATGCTGTTGGCGATCGAGACCTGTTCGGCCGCCTGCTGCTGGATCTCGGCCTGGATCTGCTGCTCGATGGTGTGGCCCGATTCGGCCAGGCGGTGCGTGATCCACGACAACGCCAGGGTCAGCGCCGAGCTTTGGCCCTGCAGGCGGCGCGCCAGTTCGGCCACGAAGGCGCTGGTGAGGGGCGGATTGGAGCGGGCCATGTCGGCCACCATCAAAATCAGGCCGCTGGGATTTTTTTCCACCACCTCGGTCATCTGGTCGGCCCAGCTGTTGGCCAGGTCGCGGTCGGCGCGGTTGTCGGCCACGCGCACGGCCACGCGGCGCAGGTTCTCGATCAGCGCCAGGCGCAGCATGATCGGAATGGCCCACAACTCGCCCAGCTTGAGCGGCGCGATCTCCTGGTAGGCGTCGACGAAGCGGCACAGCGATTCGGGATCGACGCGGCCGTCGCCGTGCGAAATGATCTCCAGCGCGATCTTGTAGACGCGCGGGCAGCCTTCCGGCGCGCCGCGGCTCAGGCGCGGCAGCTCCTTGCTGTAATCCTTGGGCAGGTGGCGGCGGGCGATGCGGATCTGCTCTTCGATCAGGTAGAAGTTATCGAGCAGCCATTCGGACGCCGGCGTGATCTGCCGGCCGGCCTTGACGGCTTCGGTCAATTCGTCGCAGGTGGTGTTGATGAAGTCGGCGTTTTCCGACAGGCGCGACAACAGCTGGTCGGGACCGCCGCGCGTGCTCAACTCGTGGTGGGCCGCCAGCGTCTTGCCGTGCGCGCCCATTTGCGCGGCACTGAACAGCTCGGCGCGCAGCGGCAGGTCTTCGTCATCTTCGTCGGAGACCAGGGAGGCCGTGGTCGATTCGCGGAAGCCGAGCGTCATCTCGGGCAGTAGGGGATTGGATTTTTTCAACTTATACCTCGCTTTATTGCGTGCGAGACGCGGCCGCGCTCCGGCTGCGGGCGCGACGAATCTGCGAATGGGAAATTATGTGCTAAGGCATCGTACTGGGGCGCACGACAGGGGACTGTACGGTGACGAACATACAGCCCCGAGTGCGGGGTGTTGGGGCAAAAGAAAAGGGCCGCGCGGGCCCTTGGGTTGCATGCGCGCCGTGTGCCTACACCGCCAGCGCCAGACCTCCGCTGAGGCTGTACGAACGCTGGTGGCCCAGGCGGCGCAGGCATTGCGTGGCTTTCATGCTGCGGTTGCCGCTGCGACAGAAAAACACCAGCGGCCGCTGCTCGCCGCGCAACCATTCGCCGGCCTGCCCGGCAAGCTGGCTCAACGGCACGCT
>DATMSN010000130.1:0-6848 GCA_035565375.1 Duganella sp.
GGCCGGCGCCAGGAAAACGCCAACCGGGCCGCCCGGCTTACGCGGCGGGCGCGCCTATCGCGGCCAGCAACTTGCGCACCGCGCCGTGCGCCATCACGACTTCCGGCGCGTCGTGCAGCAAGGCGTTGTACTTGGCGCGGAATGCCATGTCGCCTTCCTCGGACGGGCCGATCAATGCCTCGACGGCGCGGCGGAACACTTGCGCGTCGGCGACGGCGATGGTCTCCGGTTCGTCGAGCCGCTCGTCCATCTGCGCCATCAGGCCGGACAGTTTTTGCAACCAGGCGAAATGCGGATGGTTCGTTACCAGCTGCAGCAGCTCGAGCGGACTGCCGACCGCGCCGAAATACTGGGTTTCAATGTGCAGCAATTGTTTGTGCAGGTCGCGCAATCCGCGCGCCAGCGCGTTGAGCTGCGCGCGTTGCGCGGCGTCGTCCGGTGTGGTCATGTTGGGTCCATTGTGGTGATGTTCAGCGGGCAGCTTAGCAGACTTGCCATGTCGCCGAAGCCTACATTTAGATAGTGGCGCCGCGCCGCCCCGGCGCCTAACATGACCGTTCCCCTTTACCCAATAATGGAAGCCATCATGATGAATCCGAAACTCGAAGTCCTGACCCCGACCAACTGCCAGCTGATCTTTATCGACCAGCAACCGCAGATGGCTTTCGGCGTGCAGTCGATGGACCGCCAGGCATTGAAAAACAATACGGTCGCGCTGGCCAAGTCGGCCAAGATCTTCAACATCCCGACCATCATCACCACCGTGGAAACGGAAGCGTTCTCGGGTCACACGTATCCGGAGTTGCTGGATGTGTTCCCTGGCAAGGATATCCTGGAGCGCTCGTCGATGAACTCGTGGGACGACCAGAAGGTGCGCGACGCGCTCGCCGCCAACGGCAAGAAAAAAGTGATCGTTTCCGGCCTGTGGACCGAGGTTTGCAACAACAGTTTCGCGCTGTGCGCGATGCTGGAAGGCGGCTACGAGATTTACATGGTGGCCGACGCCTCGGGCGGCACCTCGAAGGAAGCGCATGACTACGCGATGCAGCGCATGATCCAGGCCGGCGTGGTGCCGGTGACCTGGCAGCAGGTGATGCTGGAGTGGCAGCGCGACTGGGCGCACCGCGAGACCTACGATGCGGTGATGGCGGTGGTGCGCGAGCATTCGGGCGCGTACGGCATGGGCGTCGACTACGCCTACACGATGGTGCACAAGGCCGCGCCGCGCGGCAACGGCGACCACAAGACGCTGGCGCCGGTTCCAGCCAAAGTAAATTAATTTACCCCGGAAACACGTAGGGCCGATTACGCTTCGCTAATCCGCCCTACGTGTCTGCGCGTTGTTTTTGAGGTTAATGGTCAGAATACGCTGAGCAGCCCGCGCCTTGCCGCCACCGTCGCCGCTTCCGTGCGGCTGGCAACATTAAGCTTGGCCAAAATATTATTGACGTGGAATTTGACCGTGCCCACCTCGATCGCCGCGCTGCGCGCGATCATCTTGTTGCTTTTGCCCGTCGCCAGATGGGCGAGGATCTCCAGCTCGCGCCGCGACAGCCGCGCCGCCCCGGTCCGCTCGGCCAATTTGCCGGCCACCTCCGCCGGCAGGAATTTTTGCCCGCCCGCCACCGTCTTGATGCACGTGGCCAACTGTTCCGAACCGCTGTCCTTGAGCAGGTACGCCATGGCGCCCGCGCGCAGGCCGCGATGGACGTCCTCGTCGCCCTGGTAGGTGGTCAGGATGACGATGCGCGCCCCCGCATCGAATGCGCGGATGTGGCCGATGGCGTCGATGCCGTGCATCTCCGGCATGCTCAGATCCATGACGACCACGTCCGGCCGGTGCTGCCGGTACAGGTCGACCGCCTGCAGGCCGTTGGCCGCCTGCGCCACCAGCCGGAACTCCGGCATCGAATTGATCAGGGCGCTGAGGCCCGCGAGGATGAGCGGATGGTCGTCGGCGATCAGGATGGAGATGGTGTCCATGGGTTGTTTCCCTTCAGGCTGATGTGAAAAGCGGTGCCGTGCGGCTGGCGCGAGGTGCTCCAGATGCGGCCGCCGTGGGCGTGGATGATCGTGCGGCAGATCGACAGGCCCAGGCCGGTGCCGCCCGGCTTGGTGGAGAACAGCGGGTCGAACAGCCGTTCGGCCAGCTTGGCGGAGACGCCGACGCCGTTGTCCTCCACGCTGATGCGCAAGGTGCCGGAGATGTCGGCCAGCGCCGAGCTCAGCTCCAGCTTGCGCGGGCGGTCGTGGACATCCTTCATCGCCTCGATGGCGTTGAGCACCAGATTCATCATCACTTGCTGCAACTGCACGCGGTCGGCATACAGCTGATGCCCGCCCAAGGCCAGGCCGTCGCGCACGTCGATGCCGTGTTTGTGCAATTCCGCGCGCAGCAGGCGCAGCACCTCGCGCAGCGCCTCGTCGACGCCGAACCAGGTCGGCACCGGACTGCTCTTGCTCGACATGCCGCGGATGCTGCGGATGACGTCGCCTGCGGTGGCGCCGATGTGCATGATGAGCTTTAACGCGTCGCGCGCCTGCTCGGCCTGCGGCGGCTCTTGCCGCAAGGCGTTGAGGCCGACTTCGGCGTGCAGCACCATGGCCGCCAGCGGCTGGTTGACCTCGTGCGCGATCGACGCGGCGAACTCGCCCATGGAAGTGATGCGCGCCAGCCGGGCCAGTTCCTCGGTGGCATGCTGCAGCGCTTGCTCCGCCTGCAGCCGGCGGGCCTTCTCCTCCTGAAGCCGGCGGTACAGCTGCTCGTTGTCGAGCGTCAGCACCGCCGGGGTGTCCATGGGCGTGGGCATCGCTAGTTGGCGGCCTGCGTTTGCGCCGCCAGGTGCTCGCCGATGAACCAGCTTTGCAGCTCGTTGCTGCGCACCACCTGGCTGACGATCAGATCGTTGGTGCCGTCATCGCCGGCCTCGGCGGCGGCGCGCGCCAGCGGACGGGCCTCGAGCAGGATGGTTTCGTGCGAGTCCAGCAGACGGCTCAGCTGCGCGCGGGCCGATTCGCGGCCGCGCGGCGCGGTGCGCGAGATGGTCGACTCGTCGGCGATGTCCTGCGCCAGCGCGAAGGTCACGCCGCCCAAGGTTTGCACGCGCTCGGCGATGGCGTCCATGATCGCGACCTGCTCGGTGTAGTGCTTGTCGAACAGCAGGTGCAACTGATGGAAGGTCGCGCCCGAGGTTTGCCAGTGTGCTTTCTTGTAGGCATCGCGCATGGCCATCGTGTGGGCCAGCAGGCGGTTCAACGCACGCACGCCTTGCGAGCGCACTTCGGCGCTCAAGCCGATGCGCACGTTGGCCAGCGCGCCGAAGTCTTGCAGGATGTCGGAGGATTTTTCGTTGCTCATGATGTGCTTTCAATGTGCTGAAGTCTGGTGTCGTCTAAACCACATACGGGCGAATTGGGCGGAACGACGTAATCCGCCCCACGTGTTTCCGAGCTTATTCAGTGGTTTCATTATCCGGCGCGCGGCCGGATAGTCCCATATCCGAAAGAGTGACCCAGAACGTTCATTGGGGAGGGAAATGGATTACCCGATAGGGGTACCGGCATCGTCAGGACTTGAGGAACTCCAGCAGGTCGGCGTTGAGCTTGTCCTTGTGGGTGGTCGGCAGGCCGTGCGGCGCGCCCTCGTAAATCTTCAGCGTGCCGTTCTTGACCAGCTTGACGGCGGCCTTGGCGGCGGTGTCGATCGGCACGATCTGGTCGTCGCTGCCGTGCACGAACAAGGTCGGCACGTCGATCTTTTTCAGGTCCTCGGTGAAGTCGGTCTCCGAGAATTGCTTGATGCAATCATAGGCGTTTTTGATGCCGCATTGCATGCCTTGTGCCCAGAAGGTATCGCGCACGCCTTGCGACGGCTTGGCGCCATCGCGGTTGTAGCCGTAGAACGGCGTGGTCAAATCCTTGAAGAACTGCGAGCGGTCGGCCAGCACGGCGCTGCGGATGCCGTCGAACACCGACATCGGCAGGCCGTTCGGATTGGTGTCCGACTTGACCATTTGCGGCGGCACGGCGCCCACCAGCACCGCCTTGGCGACGCGGGCGGTGCCGTGGCGGCCGATGTAGCGCGCCACTTCGCCGCCGCCGGTGGAGTGCCCCACCAGGGTCGCGTCCTTCAGGTCCAGCGCGTTGATCAAGGTGGCCAGATCGTCGGCGTAGGTATCCATGTCGTTGCCGTTCCATGGCTGGCTCGACAGGCCGTGGCCGCGGCGGTCGTGCGCGATGACGCGGTAGCCGTTGCTGGCCAGGAAAATCATCTGGTCTTCCCAGGCGTCGCCTTGCAGCGGCCAGCCGTGGCTGAAGACCACGGCCGGGCCGGTGCCCCAATCCTTGAAGTGGATGCGCGTGCCGTCCTCGGTGATGACGCTGTCGACTGAGAGTTTGCTGTTGGACATTTGAAGCTCCTTGATGGTTGGGTGGATGCTGCCATAGCAGTGTAGTCACCGCATCGAAGTAAAGCTCCTGCCAAAAGGCCAGTCCGGAGCTCAGCGTTTGGGTGGGCGCTCCTCTTTCGTGATCGAGACGGCGATCGGATCGCTGGACGGGAAGGTTTCCTCCAGCGCCTCGTCGAGCGCTTCTTCCTCGTGGGCGGCGGGCGTGGCGGCCGGGGCCGGCGCCGGCGTGGCGGTCGATGGTGGGGGCGATGCGTTCGGTTTGCTCATGGTCTACCTTTCGGTTGTTAGTTCATTTCGCTATGGCGTTGGAGGCCGGCGCGCCGTCATAGTTCACCGGCAGCCAGTCGTAGGCGCCGTCGCGTTGCCGGATATGACCGAGGCCGGGGAAGGCGATGTGCGCGGCGCCTACGATCATGTGCTTGCTGGCGGCCATTTGCAACAGCCGCACGCGTGTACCGTGCGCGTCGGCCTCGCTGCTGTCGTATTTGACGGAGGCCTCGGGATGCGGTCATTGGATGGCCGAGACGTGGACGATGTCGCCCCAGATCAGCAATTGCTGGTTTTTGTTTTGCACCAGATACATCGCGTGCCCGGGGGTATGACCGGGCGCGGGCAGCGCCTCGATGCCCGGTTCGAGCTGGCCGAAGTTGCCGTACGGCTGGTCCTTTCGCCGCCCGGGGCCGGCCTGCTACCGCAGGTTATGGGATCACGCCCATCTCCGCAAACCTGGTGTCGACGTATGGTTGGGCCGCGCGTGCGGCCTTTAAGTCCGCCTCTCCGGCGCTGGTCCGTCCTGAACGCCGTTTTGCGATGCCTCGTCCGAACAGGTAGGAGGGCTCCAAGGGACGAAGTCTCAGCGCCATATCGTATTGCTCGATCGCTTCTGGGTATCTTCGCAGCCGCAATAAAATGAAGCCCTTGCTGTCGATGAAAGCATCGTTGTCCGGCTGTTTCTTCAGCGCTTCGTCGATGATCGACAGCGCGGTTGGCAGCGCGACGTTCTGAACGGCAAGCTCCCAGGCAACCTCGTTCAGTTGGCTGGCGGTTTGAGCGGTTTCACGTGCCCGATTGAAATCCGCTTTGGCCAAGGACGGATTGCCCATCCTGAGGTGGACGACGCCGCGCTGCACCAGTACCGTCGTCAACGACCCGGCCACTTTGCTGTCGTTAAGGAGTTTGGTGAGCGTATCGATGGCGGCGGGGAAGTTGCCGTTATCAAACTCAAGTTCCGCCCGCAATCTGTTGGCGCCGATGGAGTGTGGCTCCAACGCGATCCCGGAATCGATATCCCGTTGCCGGCCCTGCTTGTCGGAGCGCGGACGCAATTGCGCGCGATATAGGTAGATGTCCGCGTCCGGAGCCGCCAGCACGCCACGGTTGAGCACCTCGACGGCCTGCTGGCGCTGATTCAGGCGCATGTGCAGATCGGCTGCCGTCATGTACGCGTTGACATCCTCCGGAGCGGCGGCCAGCATCGGTTCGATCTGCCCGATCGCCTTGGCAGTGTCGCCTTGGGTTTTCAATATTTTGATGCGCAGGAGGTAGGGGGCCGCGCCGGTTTTTTTGTTCACCCGGAGCGTTTCATCGATATCGGCCAGCGCCTTGTTCAGTTCGCCAATTTTTTCATACGCTCGGGCGCGGTTAATCAGCGCGAATTCGTTGCCGGGCGCCAGTTCGAGCGATCTGGTGAAGGCTGCGATGGCCTCGTTGTCATGTCCGGCGCGCAGCGCCACGACGCCTCGTCCCCGGTATACGCCCGGGTTGGAAGCATCGAGCGCGGCCAGTTTGTCGAGGTCTTCCGACGCGCGCACGTTCTGGTCGGTATCCAAATACGCGGCCGCGCGATTGCGGAGGGCGGCCAGATCGTCGGGCTTGAGTTCGAGCACGCGGGTGAAGCTTGCGATGGCGCTTTTGGCGTCGCCTCCCTTAAGTTGATGGGTGCCGCGATTAAAGTACTTGGTGGCCTCGTCCGGCCTTGACGAGGAAGTAGTGCCGGTGCCGTCGTGCGCGAGGAAGCGGATCAACGAGATAAAACCCAGCACGATCAGCCATGTCCAGCGGAAGCCGCTTTTTTTCTGATGTTCGTACGACGGCTCGGCCGGCTTACGCAAGCCGGTGAAGGTCAGCTTGCGCCGCCATGACGGCAGCTTGTCGTTTTTTTCGCGCCATCGCACGATGTTGTCGACGCTCGTGACCAGCGCCAGCCATGTGGGGAAACGCGCGATCAAGGTTTCCAGCGTCGCGCTGTTGCGCACCAGCTCGCGCGTGCCCGGCGGCTTCGAATCGCGCAAACGCTCGATCAGTCGGCGCTGTTGCTCGCGCTGGGCGTCGGGCTGCAAATCGAAAGTCGCACGCTCGTCGATCGCCGCGTCGAGCATCGCGCCGGACCGGCCCAGGCTGAACACCCGGCGACGGTCGCCGGCCCAGTCGAACGTCTTG